>JBBRJM010000028.1:0-8336 GCA_038219305.1 Minisyncoccia bacterium
AAATCATTTGAATAATAAATGGAGGAAGTCACTCGGATATATGAGTGCTTATGAGGTCGCAATAGCACATGGTATAATAGAAGGAGTTGGAGATTATTAGTTAGATAAATAATTGCATTTGAGGGCTGAATTTACCTTAAAGAATTCCTATTGATTAAAGCAAAATTAAGTAAAAATGTCAAATAAGGCTTATTTTCATAGATAAAGATAGCTTTTGTCTTGGTTTAATTATTGCAGGATCATCAACAATTCCCCCTAGACCTCTTTGCATCGGCTCAATACAAATAAAATCTTTACCGGGCTCTGACCAGATCCAAATTTTTTTATATTCTTCCGATACATCAAGCGACAAATTCCCGAGTCCTGGGATAAACAATTTTAGCAGAGCCTTCTCATCACTACATTTAGGGTTATCAATGTAAACAGTTCCACCTTGAGACCAGATAGAAAAATTTTCTTTTATAATTTCACCTCCCTGAAAATTAAAAATTATATCTTTTTTATCAGCATCGGCAACTTTAAAGTAAGGATGAAGCCCCATGGCAATCGGCATTTCTTTGTTGGGATCGGTATTTTCAATTTCTTGTTTAAGAATCAGGGAATTATCAATTTGCCAATCACCACTGACACTTAAACGAAATGAATACGGGTAAATTTCTTTGGAATAAGTATCATCTCTTAATACCTCCAAAAACCCTCCTTTATTTTTAGTAAATTGCCAACTATTTGAAAGTCGCGCAAAACCATGTCTTTTTAAATTTATAAATTTTTCATAATTTCCTTCCGTCGGAATAGCTCCAGCATTAGGAAATAAAACTGGAATTCCACCTCGAACAGTCTGATCTTTATCATTGAATATATCCTGATCCAAGTAAAGGATTTCCCGACCTTTTATTACAAGTGAAGTAACAATTCCACCTCGAGACGGACAAAAAGAAACTTCGCAATTATTTTCCGATTGAACTTTCTCTATTTTGAATTTAGAGCCAAAAATATTTCTAAAAAAATTCATTTCTAAAATAATTTAACAATGTCATGGTAGGTCACAAAAACCATAAAGAGCATCAATATACCAAAACCAATCATATTGGAAATATTTGCAACTTCTGGTTTAATGCGAGAACCTTTAATCTTTTCAATCAACAAGAATAACAATCTTCCACCATCGAGAGCTGGAAATGGAATTAAATTTATAACGACTAAATTAATGGAAATTAAAGCTGTAAATGAAAGTAAATAGATAAACCCAAATTCAGCGGCATCCCCAACAACACTAACTATTCCAATCGGACCAGTGACTTGTGACATATCCCCTTGGCCAATTAATGCGTTATGAATCAAAGTATAAAATCCAATAACAGTTTGAGCAAGGATATCCCAAGATAATTTAAGCCCCTCCCAAATGGCTTTGTGGGCGGGTAAAGAGAGCTTTCCAATCATATCCATTGAAATACCAATGACAGGGTTTCCACCATCTTTAAGTAAAGTTGGAATAACTTCGAGTTCTTTAATTTCTTGACCACGAATATATTCAACTTTTATACTTTCACCACCGTGATTTTTGATAAATGTTTGAATTGCTTCTGTTCCTAAGGTCGAAGAGAGGAGCATTGTACTGTCGCTAGAAGTTGAAAGAGCCGTAATTTTATCGCCAGTTTTAATTCCAGCGATTTCTGCTGGACTCCCTTTTGAAACTGATGTGATAGTCAAAGCTTGATTTTCAATAACACTGCCCTCGGGAGCACTCCCGACAGAAGTAGGAAGGCCTGACATAAAACCAATAGAAAGAAGTAACCAAGCCACCAAAAAATTCATTGAAACACCTGCAAATAATACGGCCGCTTGAATATACCAAGGCTTATTAACAAAACTCCGTTTACTATCTGGACCGTTTAAGGATACTTCATCGGGATTTTCACCAAAAATTTTAACGTAACCTCCAAGAGGTAATGCATTAAAATTATAAGTCGTCTCGCCGAACTTTTTACCAAAAATTTTAGGAGGAAAGCCAAAAGAAAATTCATCAACTCTAATACCAGATTTCTTTGCGACAATAAAATGCCCAAACTCATGGGAGACTACTAAAACTAATAAAATTGCAATAAAAATTATAATACTCATATCAAAATATCATAACATATTTTAAACAGGACTAAAAATTAAATATCCCCCGGAGCGAAGCTCCGGGGGATATTTAATTTAGTTATTCATCAAATCAATTTCTTTTTTAGCAAAGATTGCTTCAAGATTGGAATTTGATTCATCTACACATTTTTGAATTTCCTCTTTAGCTCTCTTGGTTTCATCTTCTGACAAGTCAGTTAATCCATCTATAGCGGCCTGGCGACCTTTTCGAACATTAATACGAGAATCTTCTAATTTTTCTTTTAATATTTTAACTAGTTTTGATCGATTCTCTGTTGTTAACATTGGAAATATTGCTCGCACACCATCAGAGTCTGAAACGATAGATAAACCTAAGTTAGCAGCTGTAATAGCTTTTTCAATTTCCTTAATTTGATTTTTATCCCAAGGAGCAATCCGGAGAGTCTTCGAGTCCTCAATCGTAATGCCAGCGACATTTTTAATTGGACTACGCATACCATAACTTTCCACCATAATACTATCTAGAATAAGTGGTGTTGCTCTTCCAGTATGAACAGAAGAATACTCTTTCGAGAGCCATTCTTCAACTTGTTTTAATTCTGCTTTTAAATTTGATGTATTATATGCCATATGTATCTATTCTACTATAAAATCCTGTTTTTCAAAAGAATCTAAACAACATGGAATGTTCGGTTAATTATTCATAATACTCTGCAATATCTTTAAAAAATTAGTTTCATCTTTCTTACTCTTTATAATTATTATATATTTATTTTTGTAGTAAGGCTCTAATTTAGAATATATGTCTTTCGTCGGAGCATTAAGAGCAAACTTTATTTCTTTCCAAGTAAATTGATATTTTTGTTTATTATTTCCTCCCATATCTGGCCGTACTTTATTGTAATATTTAAAAAATCTCTTGTTTGTCTCCATAAACAAAACCATAAGGGTAAATCATAGAATATAATTGTATCTGCATTTTCAAACCTCATTTCCAGTGTTTTTGACCTGTGCATACTCCCGTCAATAATCCATGATGGTTTTTTTATTATTTCATCTACTTTTTCTATAATAAGAGCTTGAGCGGCGAAAACTCTATTATCTTTCCATGCAATTTTATCAAGATGATAAACTGGTATATCAAGTATCTTACTTATTTTATTGGCAAGTGTTGTTTTCCCTGAAGCGGTCGCACCAATAATAGCAATTTTTTTCATTTATAATATATAAATTATTTATAAAACAAGTGCGATGTGTTCTAAAATCATTTTAACTGATGCCCCAGGGGTACTTAAAAACTTTCTACTTTGATGCAGTTCTTTTAAAATAAATTGAGTCTCATCTTCTTTTTTGATTATAAATTTTTCGTATATAACTTTTTCTAATTCATTAATAAAACAAGTTGCATTAAATCTTAAATTTCCACTACTATCTTCATCTTTATATTTTTTAATCATCTCGGCGACAAAATCGATTCGATCTTTAGGACTACTTGCAATAAATTTCAGAACTTGCTGCTTGAGCACATCGTCATCGTCATTTACAACTTTGACAATATGAGCTCGAGATCTGATTGTCTCAAGAAGAAAAAGTGCATTGGGAACTACTAAGAAAAAGTGAGTGTCAAAAGCGGGCTCTTCAAGCATTTTTAACAATGACTGTTCAGCTTCTCTATTTATTGATTTGGCCCCGAGGATGCAAATCCGCTTCCCCATTGTTGCATTTTTATGACTATGCCAATTTCTTAAAAAACTACTATCATCGATGGTAAATGAATCATAATTCTGACAGAGAGTATCGAGACTACCGATTTGAATATCACCCCGAGCTTCAAAAAAATCACGTAAAAGAGTGACTGTGATATCTGGATTCGCCTCAACAATATAGCTGTGATATAAATTCTCTGGAAATAAATTAGTAAAATTAACTGACATACTTCTATTGTACAACAATTGGGAAAGTATCGGAAAGTTCGCCAGAATAATAGAATTCATAAGCTATATCACCAAAAATATAATCCTTGTTATTAATATTGATGACTGACCCACCAGCTACAGGATTCTCTTTCGGCACAGAATGATTAAATCCTAAATTGTAGAGTGTTGCTAATATTTCAGGACGATTTTCAAGGCTATATCCAGCTTTTTCCCATTGAGCCATTAATTGCTTCATATAAAGACCAACATAAAGATAAGAATAATATGGATTCTTGGCATCGGTAATGCGAGTCATCCGAACACTATCAATATCTACCTCAACTTCATAGCTAATAATATTTTCCATATTTGGACCTAGATAAAATGGAGAATTTGAATTTTTTAAATTCTCTTCAATTTGGTCAACAGTTTCCGGTTTAATCCCTGCAATCCCAAAAGAAATTTTCGAGAGTGATGCAAGAATTTTTAATGGTTCAAAGTAACCTTTAAAAGTTTCTCTACGATTATTAAAGAATCTAAACTGCTCACCCATAACTCCACCTAAAATCAATCGTGGTGAAATACCTACATCACTGGCCGCTTTCTTGATAATATCTTGATCTCGAATAAAAACTTCTTTCATTAAGGCCCACTGATCAGTATCAGCCCAATCATATGCCGTCATCGGTAAGAGTAAATCAACACTCTTGTTATTATTACAATTTTCCATCTCTTTATTAAATATAAAATCATTTTCAAAACGTTTTGAAGCAACCGAAATCATTTGACTAAGAATTAAATCGTCAGCCCCCTTGTTTAGAGTTTTATAAATATTAATCGATGTGATCGGAGCGTATTTTCCCAAAATGTTGATCTGGCAAAAAATTACAAGACTATTACTATTAGTCTTACTTATAGTATTCTTATTAATATTAAAATAGGAATTTCGCTCTGATGTCGATCCTTTGACGTTTAATAATCCAAATTGCATTGAAACAAAAACAAAAACAAATAATATTCCAATTCCAGCAAAACCAAATAAGAAGATGTTAAAAATATGTCGAACGAATTTAGAATTCATAATTATTTTTTACTAAAAATTGTTTTCTTGTAAGTATCCAAATGATTTAGTGCTTCACCAGTTCCTTTAGCGACACATAAAAGTGGATCATCAGCAACGCGAGCTTTGACACCAGTCCTTCGATAAATTAAATCAGCTAAATTTCTAAGTTGTGATGAACCCCCGGTCATGATAATTCCATCATCTATAATATCAGATGATATTTCCGGTGGCGTTTCTGAAAGTACATCTTTAATAGCTCCAATCATAATTTTTAATTCTTTATCAATGGCACGGACAATTTCATTAGTTGATATTTGAGCAGTACGAGGAAGACCTTGAATAAAATCACGGCCCTTAATCGTAATTGTTAACTCCTCTTCAAAAGGCACAGCTGCTCCGATTTTTACTTTGATAGCTTCAGCAGTTTTATCGCCAATAACTAGATTAAAAGTTTTTTTAATATAATCAGCAATAGCCTGATCGATCCTATCTCCTGCGCACTTAACCGAAGTAGAAGAAACGATTCCACCGAGTGCTATAACAGCCACATCCGTCGTTCCACCACCGATATCCATAATCATGTGACCACGCGACTCATGGATTGGAATTCCCGCTCCGATTGCAGCTAAGATCGGTTCTTTAACAACATAAGCATTTTTTGCGCCAGCTCTAATAGCTGCTTCAACGACTGCTCTGCGCTCGGTTGAAGTAATTCCGGCCGGGACGGAAACCATAACATCGGGTTTAAATAAATTATATTTGCCTAATGTTTTTGAAATAAAATATCGTAACATAGCTTCTGTTACACGATAATCAGCGATGACGCCATCTTTCATTGGGCGATAAACCATGATACTCTCCGGTGTTTTTCCGATCATTTCTTTAGCCTCAATTCCAATGGCCAGGATTGTGTTGTCTTGTTCAGAAACAGCTACAACAGATGGTTCATTTAAAACAATTCCACGTCCAGGAAGATAGACCAAAGTGTTTGCCGTGCCAAGATCAATGCCTAATTTTTTATAAAATATTCCCATAAGTCTTTATATAACAAATACTATAGCATAAAATTTGAAAAATTATCACCAGATAGGGCCTAAAGCCCTATCTGGTGGGTGAATTATAAATCTATATGTCTATGTGTTAGAATATAAATATATGTATATTCTAACCGTCATTCCAATTCAAAAAGGTCCCCAAAGAGAGCATTTAACTTATTTCTCGGCCTCTAATATTCCTCTTGGAAGCATAGTGACTGTTCCAGTCCGAACGAAAGTAGTTGATGCCATAGTTTTGGATATTGAAGAAGCCCGAAATATTAAATCTGAAATTAAAGATAAAGATTATCAATTAAAAAAGATTATTAGTGTCAAAGGTCACTCCCCTTTTACGGAAAGTTTTTTCACCGCTTGTGAACGAATGAAAAATTATAATGTCAGTAACACTGGGACAATCATAAAATCAATGCTTCCAGGAGTCTTGTTAGATAACATCACTTTACTTGAAAAAAGACCTCAATCGGAAAAGATTGAAAATAATAAAAACATCAAACATGAAAAATTAATTTTTCAATCTCTCACACCCGACCGCCTGGCTTTTTATCGAACCTTGATTCGAGAAGCATTCGCCAAAAAAGAATCAATCTTTATCACTGTTCCAAATCATTATGATATTAATCAATACGAGAGTGAATTATCTAAAGGAATTGAGCAATATGTTTTTACTTTTCATGGAGGTCTCTCAAAAAAGATTTTGATAAATAAATACAATACCGTCATCAAAAATCTCCATCCATTGCTAATAATCGGAACAGGTATATTTTTATCTATTCCCAGAAAAGATATCAAGACTATAATAATAGAACATGAAAGTTCTGACTCATACAAGCAGTTGGGACGACCTTATATTGATATTAGAAGTTTTGCAGAAGTTCTTTCATCTGTTGATAAAATTAAATTAATTTATGGTGATACAATTCTCCGACCTGAAACCTTAGCACGTCATGACGAAGGAGAGCTAGGTGAAATCGCTTCACCAATCTTTCGCCTTCCTCAAGCTGAACGACAAATTATTATAGATATGAAAGAAGAAACAGATAAAAAAGGTGAGAAAACTTTTAAAGTCTTATCTGAAACAACGAAAAATATGATCAACTATGCAGTGGAACATAGTGAATCTGTCTTCCTATTTTCAACTCGTAAAGGTCTCGCTCCCGTAACAGTCTGTCATGATTGTGGTAATACTATTCTTTGTCCAGCCTGTCAGACTCCGATTGTTTTATATGGAGCTAAACAAAGAACAGCGACAAAGATTGCCACTACTAGAATTTTTATGTGCAATAAATGTGGTCGCAAGGAAACAACAGAAACACGATGCTCGAAATGTCAAAGTTGGAATCTAAATCCACTTGGAATTGGAACTGATCGGGTCTATGAAGAAATTAAAGAACTTTTTCCTAAAGTCGAAGTTTTTCAAATGGATAGAGAAAATGTTTCAGGTGACAGTGAGGCTAAAGATATCATACATAAATTTAATAAAACTCCCGGCTCTATTTTAATAGGAACTGAAATGGCTTTTTCATATCTTAATCAACAAATAACTCACAGTGCGATAATATCGCTCGATGGACTACTCTCTATTCCGAGTTTTAATATTACTCAAAAAATTCTCCACATTATCGAAAAGCTCCACACAATAACAGAGCGCAATGTCATTATTCAAACACGAATATCTGACAATCAAATCTTGAAATATATTTTAAGTGGAAATGTTTTACCGCTTTATCGAGAAGATTTAGCGGAACGCAAAATGTATGGTTATCCGCCCTTTAAACGTCTGATTAAAATTTCTTTTAGTGGCTCGCCGAGTGAAACGGAAAAAGCTAGAAACTATATAGACAAAGTTTTAGGAGGTTACGATCCACAAATTTTTAGCGCCTTTGTCGGCAAAGTGAAAGGTCAGTATGTCACGAATACAGTCATCAAAGTTGATCCCGAAATTTGGCCCCTGCCTACGAGTGACAAAGCGATTATCAAAAATCATCTAAAAGAAAGTCTTTCACTTCTACCGCCGTCATTTTCTATCAATGTTGACCCGGAAGATTTACTCTAAATCTGTCTAAGTTCAGATACATACTGCAGTCTTTAGAATTCTAAAGGTATGCGTCAATTCAATAGATTTAAGGGTACAAAAGGGTTCATTACAATGTGGGAACGTGTGTTAAGGTTTCGGTATATGATTACCGAACAAGCAAA
>JBBRJM010000029.1:0-8233 GCA_038219305.1 Minisyncoccia bacterium
GTGCTAATGCGTAAACTTCCGCCAACACCTCGGGATTACCCTCGGTGTTCCGCCATCGCCCTCCGCCGTTTCCCCATACTAGATTAGTTTCGCGCGGATTTTCTTTTTTTGGAATGGACGGCGGGGCGAGGGCGATTTCTTCTAAGGAAGAAATGCGGAATTCAAATACATTGTTCTCGGGCTAGTTTGATATTTTTAGTTTAGTAATTATCTAGAGTTAGACTTCACACCCTCGGCATCCGCCTCGGACATTACCGCTATGGCTACTCGCTCCTAGGTGCCTATGTGCAGAATCCAAACGGCTCAAATACTGGGGAAATGAGCCGTTTGATTTCTGCGCCTCTTGGGGAGAGGAAGTTTCCTCTCCCCGGGTCGGGCTATTCCTCAGGATTACCTTCGTCATTCCGCCCTCGCCATCCCCACACCACGCTATTCAATTTATTGTTTAGTGTGTCGCTTCGCTACTTGATATTAGTATTGAAAGATAACCTCGGAGCTCATCCTTTAGCCACTGGACGCTCATAGCGGAAATGCCCGAAGCGAAATACTCGTGCTTACCCCAGCTCGCGTGATTACACGCGAGCTATCCCACCCATGCGCGCACGCGAGAGTCACTCCCTTATTTAAATTTTAGAATAGAATACAGATTTTCCAGTTTTACCATTTTGTTTTATTTTTCCTTCTTTCTCGAGTTGTGAGAGATATCGAGTTGCTGTTGCATCAGATACATGCATGAATTTCTCAACTTCGTCATTTGTGATTTTAGATTGTTTTAAAAACAAAGTCATAACTTTATTTAATTTCTTTTTCTTTCGGAATTGAATTGCACTTCTAGCTTTTATTAATAATTCTCGAGCTTTGTTTTTAGTAGATATAATTATAGGAATGATTTTTGGTTGTTCGGGTTCAGGTTTTGGATCTGGTTTGGTTTCAGATTTAATTTCTTGCTTAGGTTCATTTACAATTTCGGGAATTTTTTCATGTTGAGAAATTGATTCAGATTGAATTTGTGGGGAAGAGACAGTTTCGGGTTCTGATTTAATCACTGGTTCATTAACCGGCGAAACTTCTTCAGTTTTAACTTCTGGGATTTCTGCTTGCTCGAGTTTGATTTCTGGTTCAGGGGCCAATGGTTCAGCTTCAGAGCCTAATGGCTCATTTACTGGTATTTGAGCCGTTAGTTCTGGAGAAGTTGTTTCAATTGGTTGTTCTGGAGTAGAAATAGGCTCCTGTGGAGCTTCAGATTCAGTTAATATTGGTTCTTTTGCTGTTTCGTCTGCCATATAAGTATTATATCAAATAGGGCTTAAAATAGGGGGTTTTAGAGCTTGACATTTAACTCAAATAGGTGTATAATATATAGAGTAGGTTAGTTCTTTGATAAATTTGATTATTTTTGTTAAATCTTATTAGGTTCTCCTAGTTTCTTTATGGAGATTGAGAGAACTTAATAAAAATAAATACTAACAATTAAAATCAAAAAAAATGAAAACAAAAGTTTTATTTCTGTTTATTGCTTTAATTAGCGTAGTAATTTTCTCTTCTTGCGAAAGAAAGAGTGGTAAAAAAGTAAAAGGTACAATTGTTGACACTATTCCCGCTAAAACAATCTCGCTTTCTGAGCACGAATTTATTGTTCAAAGAATGAGACTTGATATAAAATGCGTGGTAGATGAAAAAAAGAATTTAGAAAAATTTATTTCAAACCTGAAAAAAAATCCTGAATTCTTTCTTTTTGTGCTTGACACAGAACTTTCTTCTGCAGAAAAAAGCGAGGAACCTTACGGAAGCTTTTCCGATTTTTTTGTTCCAACGATAAATGAAGCACTGAATGCCGGGGTCTCTAGGTTAGAGATTCAGAGAAGAATTGACAAACTCATCCAACTGGCTAATAAAGGTCTATTCGTAAGTAGTTACGAAGAAGAATTATTTAAAGATGGAGGGATAAAAGCTATTATTAATTATATTGGCTTAAATAAATAACATCGCTCCCAAAGAAAGCTCCGCTTTCTTTGGGAGCTTTTTTTATGTATTTACTTCAGTAGATTGTAGAACACTAAGGGGCATGTTGGCGGGGTCGAATAGTGTTGTATCTTGGGAGATAGGGTCTGTTTGGGGTTGTGGTTCGGTGAGCATAAAGTTAGATTATAAAAGTTAATTATTATATATTCCCCAAAAAAACTTTCTCTAAAATTCCAGAAGTCATTAATTTTTTAGGATCTCCAGACACAACCACTTTCCCTTTATCTAAAATATATGTTCTGTGTGCAATTTCATTTACTGATTTTAAATTATGTTCAACTATAAGAATAGAAGTTTTTCGTATTTCATTTATTTCTTTTATTTTTTCAAAAACCTCCTTCACTATCTTAGGGGAAAGTCCTAACGACGGTTCATCGAGTAGTAATATTTTAGGATTAGTTATAAGCCCACGTGCAATAGCAAGCATCTGTTGTTGTCCTCCTGAGAGGTGCCCTGATAATTCTTTTAATTTATCTTTAAGTACTGGAAATAATTTTAAAACTTCTTTTATTCGGTTCTCCGTTTCACTTTTTGATTGAATTGTATATCCACCTATTTCTAAATTTTCCTTAACAGTTAAATCCCTAAAAACTCTTCTTCCTTGTGGTACATAAGAAATACCTCTTTCCACCATTCTTACAGGTATTGGTGAGATCTTTTTTCCATTCCATAAAATTACTCCTGATTTAATGGGAGCTAACCCAAAAATAGTTTTTAATATTGTTGATTTTCCTGCTCCATTTGGTCCTATTAAAACAACTATTTCTCCCTCTTCTAAATATACAGAAACATCATCAAGAGCCTTAACTCCTCCATAGTGAACATTAATATTATTAAATTGTAATAAAATTTCTTTATCCATTAAATTATTCTCCTAAATATGCATTCATGACTTCTTTTTTTGCTAGTACTTCATTTGGTAGTCCCTCCGCCAATACCTTCCCTGCATCCAATACTATAATGTAGTCACACAGTTCACGAATAATATCTATATTGTGTTCAACCAACACTACCGTTTTCCCTTTTTGTTTCAATTCTTGTATGACAGATATAATAATTTTTCTCATTTCTGGAAACAATCCTGCAAAAGGTTCGTCAAAAAAAATAATTTCGCTATCTTTAATAAAACCATTAGACATAGCAATAACTCTTCCAACCTCAAGCAATTTTCTTTGCCCATAAGATAAATTTACCGCCAATTCATTTCTTTTTTCCCATAGACCAACTTTTTTTAATACTTCTTCAGCCCGTGATAAATGAAACTTCTTATGTTTTTCGAAAATAGATGTGAACACATTTCTTTTTGTAAGTACTACTAGTATATTATCCAACACTGGCATTTGTTCAAACAGGTGAACATCTTGAAATGTTCGAGTAATTCCGAAATCAGAAACATCATCAGGTAATAGTATCTTTACTTCCTCTTTTTCAGAAAAAATAATGGAACCACTATCTATAGGAACAACACCTGTAAATAAATTTATAAGTGTTGATTTTCCAGATCCATTAGGACCAATTAATCCTGTTATTTTTCCTTCCTCAAAATTAATGGAGATATGATCCACAGCATGAACTCCATCAAAATGTTTTGCTAAACTTTTTGTTTTAATAATATCCATTATTTTGAGAATTTTATATTAATTAGTTAGATCAATCCATTTACCATCTTGATACATCTGTGTCCTCATAGTAAGATTTTGAATTCTATCTTTAAAACCATTTGAACCAGTAGTACTTATGTATCCCTTAACTTCATTCAAAGATTTTGTTAGACAATCGCTATCTTTAGGTGAACATTTTTTCATTGCGGTAGCAATAATAGTCATATCGTCATAACCTTGTGCCGCCCATGTTATACTTGTTTGATTATCTTTATTTGGGTATTTAGCTTTAAATGCATTAGAAAAAGTAGACTCAAAAAGATCATTCGGTACGAAGTCCATAGATAATGTACCTTCAAGCGTTTTTTTAGAAGCAGCACTTTCAACTTGAGGATAAATACATTCAGATGAAGTAAAACATATTACTCGAATTGGATAACCCAAATCACTTAATTGTTTGAAAAGATGTATTGGTTCTGGGTCAATTGGAATAGTTACAATAGCATCAACTCCATCTTGATGAACTTTAGTGAGTAGTGTTCTGAAATCATCTGCACCAAATTCATACCAGTATTCACTAATAGTACTGTCTGCTTTTTTTGCACCTTCAAAACAATTCTGGTTATATGGTGTCTTAGACATCAATACCCCAATCTTTTTATATAAATGATTTGTCTTTGCGTAATTAATTAAATCCTCACAGCCAGTAGTTGCATCAAATCCAGTTTTAAATGCAAATTTATTTTCAGCAACAACATTTCTCGAATAATCCCATTCTAAAAATGGCTTTTCGGCATCCTTAAAAACAGGACTCAAAGCTTGAGCAGGTAAAGCAAAAAGTACATCAAACACATCAGGGTTGATTGTCGCTAAAAGCTGTTTTGCAGCTGAAATACTCTTAGTTCCAGAAAACTCACCGTCCTGAATTCCCAATGAAACTTTTTTCCCATTAATACCTCCAGATTTATTTATTTCATCTACCGCCATTTGCATTCCATCAGAAAATGGAACTCCTATGTTAGCTGCACCACCTGAAAGCGGAACAATAACCCCAACAGAATATTCATTTTTACCAGTACCTGTCTTTTGAAAAACAGCCATAATTAAAACGATTACTACAATTACACCAATTAATATCCAAACATTTTTTTTATTCATAAAAAATATAATTATTTAATTAATTTAATAACCCCATTTTCAATAACCTTCACATGATAAGGAGCAAATAAATATTGATCCCCAGAAATTTCAACAAAATTTCTCTCACCAATAACTCCAGGATAATTTTTTACCATTTTAAAAGTATTAATAATTGAATCTTTATCATTATTCTTAACATTATTAAGCATTTCTACTGTATCGTACGCAAGCCCTGCAAACGCAAGAAGGCTATCACTATTAAATCTGTTCTTGTAATCTGTTTTAAAATTGTCTGAAACATCATAATTCACATAAACAGCACCATTCATAGCATCTCCAGCTGCATTAATTTCATTTTGATTTTCAAATTGATCAGTTCCAAAAGTTGGAATTTTCATACCCAAAACACTTGCTTGTTTATAAAACTGATTTATTTGACCTGATAAAAGGAAAACTCCGATTGTATCATATTCCTTTCCGCTATTAATTTTAACTATCGAGGTTTTAAAATCTTTATCACTAGGAGATAAATAATTATCCACTACTGTTATTTGTTCGTCTACCTTTTTGCTTTTTGTAAGTTCATCTACAATCCCGTTAAAATATGGATTTTCTGTTTTAATAATACCAATATTTTTTAAATTTTTTGATCTTAAATATGACCATGTAGCATCTGCAAAATCTTTTGAACTATCAAAGGCTCTAACAATATATGGGCTCATTTGTCCAACAGCAGGAATAGTTGAAAATGCAACTAAAGGGAAAGGATTGTTTTTTATAAGTGGGGCAATTGCTTGAGAAGTAGGATCTCCCCAGTTGAATATGACATCAACTTTATCAAAATCCTTCAATTTATTAAAGGCTGTAATTGTCTTTGCTGAATCATAAGCACTATCTTCAAAAACATAATTGATTTTCTTGTTATTTAATTTTTCTTCAGCAAGAACGATACCATTTTTTACGGCTTCACCATATTGAGCCAAAGGACCTGTTAAAGGTAAAATTACCCCCACTTTAATTATTTGGTTTGAGGGAATTTCTTTTTTCTTAGAATTTAAAGAACCCCAAACAATAATCCCAATTACGACGATAATTCCTATTAATATCCAAACATTTTTTTTATTCATAATAAATAAAACTTAAATTAATAATAAATTACAACCTATACTCTCCCAATAATCCTTTTGGCCTATATAACATTAATAATACCATGATTAGCCCATATATCATTAATCTCATCTGGGCGGCAATTTCACTAGGGAAACCAACAAACCTTAACATTTCTGGTAAAACTATAAGACATATAGTGCCCAATATTGCACCTCTGTTATTTGCCAACCCTCCAAGGATAATAATCACCAAAATAAAAATTGACTCAGATAAGGAAAAAGAAGATGGATCTACATATGTTATATATGAAGCAAAAAATGATCCAGCTACAGAAGCCATCATTGCTCCAATAACAAAAATAGTGAGTTTGTAATAAAGAATATTATATCCAAAAACTTGAATTGCTTTTTCGTCTTCTCTAATAGCCTTCAAAACTCTGCCAAAAGAAGACCTAGTAATGAATTCTGATAATAAATAAACAATTAATGTAAAAACAGCAACTAGAGCTAGAAAATAAAGATTGCTATTAAAATCTAATCCAAACAAAACTGGCTTTGGAATGCCAGCGATACCAAGTGGACCTTTTGTTAAAGATTGCCAGTTAAAAAATATACTAAAAACAATAATATTGAAACCAAATGAACCAAGGGCAAAATAATCATCATTGAACTTTGATAACACATACCCAATTGCAAAACTTACTACTCCTGCAATAATCATTCCAATGATAATTGATAAGAAAAAATTTATACCAAATGAAGTCAAAAGTATTGCTGTGGCATATGCACCAATTCCAAAAAACGCAGCTTGTGTGATAGACAGCAAGCCAGTAAACCCAACCACAAGATTAAGTGATATTGCAAGTATAGAGTATATTCCTATCAGGATGATTATATGTATTAGGTAATCCATATTATTTTTTTCTTAAAATACCCTGAGGTCTAAATAATAGAAAGATAATTAAAACAGCAAAAGATATTACATCTTTCCATTCTCCAGAGATTTTCCAAACGCCAAAATTCTCAATGAAACCAAGAAAGAATGCTCCGAGTACTCCACCATATATATTACCAATACCACCAATTATTGAAGCAACAACACCCTTAAGAAGAAGTGAGAAACCCATTGTTGGCTCAATGCCCACATCAAATCCAACAAGAATCCCTGCTAGCCCAGCAATTGCAGAACCAATAAAAAACACCTTGCCAATAATTTTATTTATATCAATACCGACTATTTTTGAAACTTCTTCGTCATTTGAAACTGCTTTTACGGCTTTACCAAATTTTGTGAATTTCAATAAAATAGCAAGACCAAACATAATTAGAATACTAGACACAAAAGTAACAAGTTGGACCCCTGTCATTACTCCTCCAATTATTTTATATGTATCTGTGTTTATTGTTGTAGAAAATGTTTGAAACTGACTAGAAAATATCATTGCTATGACAGCTTGTAATGCAGTCATTACTCCAAGAGAAGCAACTATAAAAACCAAGCTGGATGCTTTCTTTGTCCTTAGTTTTCGGTAAACGATCCTTTCAATTAAAAAACCTATACAACCAGCAATAATAATTCCGAGAATAATACTAACATAGAGATTGAGTCCGAGCATCTTTGAAAAATAAAAAACAGTATATCCTCCAATTGCAGTTAATACGCCATATCCTAGGTCAAAAAATTTAGCGGTACCATATATTAAATTAAAACCGATGGCAACCATCGAGTAAATAGATCCAGCGATAATACTATTTATTATTATTTGATTAATCATATCTATTGATTAAATTTTAGCAAAATTGACCAGTTTTTCCAACATTATGGTAATTTTAATACACTTCATCTTTATAACATTTCTCACCGTAAATTACCCCTGCCATAGAAATGAAATCTTTTTTACAGAACTGGCAATTTTTTGTTTTAGAATTCATATATTTTTACTCTACCAAATTTTTAACCGAAACTCCTAGTGATTTTGCTAATTTTTCAATATTTTTGAGAGCCATATTTCGTACTCCTCTTTCAATACCACTTATATATGTCGGATGTACGCCAAGAACCTTCGCCAAATCACCTTGGGACATTTGTTTTTTAAGTCGGATTTCCTTAACTCTATTTCCAAATTTAATTGATATATTAGTCATATTCACAGTTTAACCCTTGCAATTAGCATAACAAATATTGTAAGATATATCTATATAGAAATATCTTTCTATAGCAAGAAATCGCCCTCGCCCCGCCGTCCATTCCAAAAAAAGAAAATCCGCGCGAAACTAATCTAGTATGGGGAAACGGCGGAGGGCGATGGCGGAACACCGAGGGTAATCCCGAGGTGTTGGCGGAAGTTTACGCATTAGCAC
>JBBRJM010000030.1:0-8161 GCA_038219305.1 Minisyncoccia bacterium
CCAAAAGAAAGAGTTACTATTTTAATTGTTACGACTGAAAAGGAAATTTTGGAGAAACAATTAGATACGATGTCTACAATAGATGTGGTTAATGATCTTAAAAATACAATAAATAATACATATTCAAGGAAAATTGTGCAATCGCTTCATTACCCGCATAGTAGTGGCAAAATGGTTAATCAATTAAATTTTGCTTTTAAACATGTTTTTGACAATATTAAACATCAAAAGAATAAAACATTTATATCTATATACAATGCAGATTCACGACCAAGCTTAGATACTCTACAAGTAATTGCGAATGAATCTGAAAATGAACAAAAGAAAGTTTTTCAGCAATCAACAATCTTTTATGATAATTTTCACGAAGTTAGTTTGAATAAGAATTTTTTTGAAAAATCATATTTACAAGCAAACGGAACACTACATACTCGATGGACACTGGTTCATGAAATTCCACGTTTCTTTCGTCAATCCTATCTTTTAAATAAATATAGAAAAAAAATCTTTCTTTCGCATTGTGTTGGACATGGTTTATTTATAAGATCTAATTTGCTGCATAAAATTGAAGAAATGCCTACAGGAACTGTTACTGAGGATTTATTTTTTGGCTATATACTTTCAGTTTTGGGTGAATCAATTAATCCCATTCCAGTTTTGGAAATGGCAGAAATGCCAAATAGTTTCAATAGTGCATTGATGCAAAAATATGTGTGGTTTTTTGGTCCTTTGGATCATTTTAATTATGAAAAATATTTTTTGAAAAAATATAGTTGCGCAAGTAGACTGATGTTGAGGTGGTTCACATTGCAAGGTATCATTCCTGCATTTATTTGGTTGATTCAAGGCTGGGTTTTATTATATCTATTTGTATACCCGATAGTTAGCGGTCAGTACTCTTTGTTGTGGATAAGTCTTCTGGCATTTGTTTTTTATGGCCATTTGAGTTATTGGATTATATTGAAAAACTATAGCAAGCTTACAGAAAATGCTTCAAAAAGTGATAAAATTTCCAGTTATGATATTCTGAGAATTTTAATTTTTTCACTTCCAGCAGTATTCTTGCATAGTATTCCACCAATTTATACTGTTTATTCTAAAATTCGTTTTTTATTAATTGGCACAGAACCCAATAAACCAAAGACAGAAAGGTAATATTATGAACAATAAAACATTAAAACAGTTAGTAATTGAACATAATAATGATTATGGGTTTTTTGTTTCTGAGGTGATTGAAAAATGTGAAAAAAGGGATTGGACACCTCATTCATTAAGTGTTGTTATTCCA
This sequence comes from Minisyncoccia bacterium, assembly GCA_038219305.1. Lineage (GTDB taxonomy): Bacteria > Patescibacteriota > Minisyncoccia > Phycocordibacterales > UBA9973 > UBA8515. The sequence goes on from JBBRJM010000030.1 coordinate 1,289, forward strand.
TATTATGAAACAGGAAAAAGTTTTCAATTGGCATTGAAACATCTTTATAATTCCATAGAGTATATAAAAAAACACACTTCATGTGATTGGTCCTTTGAGGTCATCGTTATCGATGATGGTTCAAAAAATAAAAAAGCTGACGAGTTTGTAAAAAAAGATTATGTTAATTTAAGAATTATTAGACTCTCAGAAAATCAAGGAAGAACTGCTGCACGAAATGCTGGATTAAATGTTGCAAAGTGTGAAAAATGTCTTTTTATGGATTCAGATGTTTTGATGTCACAAAAATATTTATTTCATCATCTTTTAGTGCATTGTTTTAGCAAGAAAAATGCAATTACAGTTGGTTTTTTTCAATTTGTGGAAAAGAGTAATGAAGTTTTGCAAAAGGATGTTCTTGGTTTTGATGATGTGCAAATTAACGATTATAGAATTAACTGTACTTATGGAAAGACGTGGATTGGTTGTGAGAGTGATAAACAATTTGTTGGCAATAAATACAAAATTGTGGAAAATACAAATTATTTTAGATCGTGGCCTAAAGACGGGTTTTTTGGACCATGGTTTTTAACAAATATGGTTTTGGGTGGATTCTTCATTGTTGATACAAAAAAATCAAAAGAATGCTTTGGATTTGATTCTTCCTTCGTGGGTTACGGTTTCACTGAGACCAGTCTCCCAACTAAATTGATAGCAGGATTTAATCATTATTTAATTCCTGTTCATATTGGTGGATGTATACATGCTGATGATAATGAAATTAATGTTTCAAGGGATAATAAGAATCAAATTTTTTGGGAAAAACATGATTTTTATTTTAATCATTATTTGAAATTAGATTGGCAACAATCTCTTGATGGATATGCAAAAAAATAAGATAAATTTAATTTTTCATAAAATAGTTAATAACGAACAAGATATAACTGATCGTTATGATTATGTTCTTGATGAGGCTATAAATTTGGTGAATAGGATAAGAAAGGTAGTAGATAAAAAAGGGATTGAATTGAATGTCTTTTTAGATGATGGAGATCGATCACAATTTATGTTTGCTGAAATTTTATCTAAAAAAATGGGAGTAGGTGTTTATATTTCTCTCATAGCAAATTGTGTAAATAAAAATGGGTATTTATCGAGCAAAGAGATTAAATCTCTAAGTGAAATTGGAGTGAAATTTTGTTCACATGGTTTTTCTCATGCAGCCCTAGGAAGATATAAAAATAATGTGGTATTAAATACGCCAATCGATGGTGAGTATAAAGATTTTCCACGTGGTCATGGTAATTTACTTTATGAAGAAAGTGTAAAATTTCAGATAATTGAATCTTTCAAAAAACTAAAGAAGTTGCATATTAATGTTAATTCATTTGTGTATCCTTATGGAATTTATAACGAAGTCGTTCAGAAAATTTTGCGGGATAGTCATTTATATGATAGAGCGTACACATGTGACAATGGTATAGAGGATATAGAGAGTGATAAGCTTGCTACGCCACGTTTTATGATATACAATGACCTGTCAGCTAAAAAGTTGATTTCAAATATAGAAGAATGTTTTTAATGCATATAATATTAGTTATTTAACATTATCATAGGAGGTCATTCCAGATGCAAAAAATCATAGCTATTGAGGGTTTGGTTCATGCAGGTAAGACAACATTATTTCAATCATTATCACAGATTTATAAAGATGCTGTGTTTGTGGATGAATTCGTGGAATTTACAGCCTGTAAATTTCCTAATTTTCCGCAAAATATTGAGGAGGCGAGAAGCTCAAGATTATTTTTTTTAAATTTAGAAGAAAAAAGGGAAATAGAAATAAGAGCTGACTCTAAACTTGTAATTTTGGACAGGAGTGTGTTGTCGATATTGGCTTATCATTTTTCTGTCGAACTTCTTACTAATGGTGATGTGGCATGCTTTGCTGATAGTATAAAAAGAATTCCATTTGAAAAGTGGATTTTTCCAGACTTGTGTATCTATTTGGATATTGATAGCCAGGAGGTAATTAGGCGGCACCAAGGAGAAAGCGGTGGATATAACTCGATTTTTCTTGATAATCAATTCAATGTTTACTTGAGAAAATTCTATCGAGATGTGATGCCGAGGCTTTTTTTACAAATGAAGTCAGTTCGCATTGATGCTTTTCAAAAACCTTGTGATGTATTAAAAATGGCACGTCATATTGTAAGTGGAGTGGCGGAATACTAATTAAAAATTAGTATTCCGCTTTTATTTTTGCAAAAAAAAGCTATAATGATATTATGTTAGAAAAACAATACAAAGTAGTCTTTTTTGACTGGAATAAAACATTATCAAACTCTTTGTTTTGGAGTCAGTTAAGTGACTCTCAACATCCGAGAAATGGATGGCACAAAAAGATTGTTGATTTTGTTTTTATTAAGAATAAATCTCTCATTGATAGATGGATGAGATCGGAAATTGATAAGGACTACATTACTCAACTTATAGCTGATGAATATGGATATTCAAAAAGCGATGTTATGTCAGATCTTGCTGAGAGCTGTGAAAAAATGAAATTCGTTGATGAACAAGTGCTGGATTTAATTAATCAGATCAGAAAAAATGGCGTAGAATGTGTTATTGCAACAGACAATATGGACACATTTATGGAATACACAAAGCCAGCATTAGAATTGGATACATATTTCGATGATTTTCTAGTTTCTTTTGATAAAAAAGTTTTAAAGTTTGATATTGAAAATGAGAATTCTATACCATTCTTTGATAGTTATTTAAAAGAGAAAAAATTATCATATAAAGATGTCTTATTAATAGATGATTGCATTGATGATGGTGGAACATATGAAAAATTAGGATTTGATATTCTACAGATCTCAAGCTCTGATGACTTTCTTAAAAAACTAAAGAAACTACAAAAACAGTTGGCATAGAATATTCCTTTGGAAGGCAACATTTAGAAGCGGCAACTAATCTTATAAAGAAAGTTGGATAAAGAGAAAAAAACAATAACCTTTTTAGTGCCATTACAAAAATAAATAAGATTGCTGTTGTGGAGCTTTAGTTTGAAAAACATGAAATTCACAAGGATGTGATTTTGGGATTTGGCGTTCAAGATACCAAATCTGGCAGGAACGATCGTGAAAGCATATATGACCTACAAAAACTTCTTAAAAGTGCCTTGAAACTCACAAATTGGCGTCTGATGAGCGATGGGGTCAATTACCATCTTGGATATATCCAAGGTCGCTTAAGAGGTATAGAGGGCGAAGAAAAATTACGAAAGTTAATAGAAAGTGATATACTTAAGAAAATTAAAAATAAAAAGTAAATAATATGGCAAAAGTTTTTGGAAAACCAAGTGCTTTTCTTCGAGAGAAAAGCTTACATCATCTCTACAAATCGACTCTGATGATTTGTGGTGCTTTTGCAATGATTCTTATTTTAATTCAAGCACAATCTTTTTATCCAAATAAAATATTTGGCTTTGTTTTTACGTATACTTGCATGGTAGTTCTTTTAATATTGGCTTATAAATTCTATAAAGAAGATGACATTATCTCAGATAATTATTATCGCGGGAGAAAAGGAGAACATATTATTTTTAAAGAACTAACGAAACTTTCTGATAAATTTAGTATTTTTTGTGATGTAAAAATCAGACATCCTTATAATATAGATTTCGTTGTACTCGGACCAACGGGAATATTCGCCATAGAAGTCAAGAGTCATGCTGGTAAAATAAATTATGCAAATGGAAAAATCACTATCAATAACATTATTCCCCGAGAAAAAGATTTTATTAAACAAGCAAAGGGAGAAGCTGGGTCTGTTGCAGATTATTTAAAAGAAAAAACGAATACTGATTATTGGATAGATCCAGTTTTAGCTTTTTCTAATCCAAAAGCCCTAATGTATTTTGGATTAAAGCCAACGGATAATGTTTTCGTAGTTCAGAAAGATTTTCTTTTAAAACTTATAGATTCTAATAAGCAACGATATTCTAATAATAATCTTGCTGATATAGAAAACATTTTAAAGCAATTGATTTAAACCGATGAGGTATTGATTATTTAATCAAACTAAAATATGGTCGAAAAAAGATTATGAAAAAAGATAAAAAAGTAGAAGCGAGAAAGGAAATAAAAAAAATCTTAAGTAACATAAACAGCGTTGCGAATAGGTCAAAATTTTTACATGAAATCGCTGATGAATACAAAAAGGTCAGAGACATTTATCATAGTGAATTGAAAGACGAAAAGAATGTAAAAAAAATGCAAACTCTCATGGATGTTTTTAATTTTGTGATTAAGAATGGAAAGCTAAGTGAAATGATGTCTGGTACTACAGGAGATGGAAAGCCATGGAGTTATCCCACATTGAGTTTGTTTGATGAAAAATCATTTAAATTAATTGAAGTAGAATTAAAAAAGACAAAGAATGATAAAATAAAAGCGAGGTATGCAGATTTTTTATGGATTACAAAACGTGACCATATGAAAGCAAAGGATGCTGTTAACGCTTATTTGAATCTTATCATTGAGTATGAAAAAAATGATCGAAACACTCCAGACCAACACTTTGGATTGGATGTGTTAGAATCATTCAATCGCGCATTACAGTTAGCAAAAGCCGTAAATTATAAAAAGGCAGAGATCTTCAAAGAATTTGAAAGATTGTTGTTTAAATTTAATCCTTTCAGTGGTTCTAAGGCAAAATTAACAATAGATCTTGTTGAACTTGCAATTGATAATAGAAAAGATTTTAAAGATGATGACTTTTGGAAAAATTTAATTATTGCCTGTGAAGAACAATCAGAAAGATTGCTAGATGAAAATAAACAATATTTTGCAAGAGAATATTTATTGAATATCAAAAAAATTGAAGAACTTATTTTTAAAAAGAAGGATAGAAAATGGGATCTTAAAATTGCTGAAAGCTATGTGTCTGAAGCAGATGATCATAAAAATAGAAAAAGTTTTGCAGAACTTTCTTCATTGATAAAAGCAATTGAGGAGTATGGTAAATTAAAAGACCACGTAAAAGTTGAGGAATTAAAAAAGAGGTACACATCGTCAGCTGGCACAGTTGAATTTCATGAAATAAGCACTAAAATAGATATTTCCGATGTTATAAAAAACGCCAAGAGCAGAGCTAAGAAAATATCCAAGTTAAAGCCTGAAGAAATAATAAAGGTTTTAGTTATATCTCCAAACTTTTTCCCAACTTTCGATCATATTGAGAAAATGGTCAATGATCAGTCGAAAAAATTTATAACGCAAGCTATTTTTGGAAGATCAGTTTTTGATAAAAATATGAATCAGGCAAGAATATACTCGTCAGATGAGGAAAAGCATATTGCTTCAATTTTGGAACAATTTGGTCTTGGAATGTCTATTTATAGACATGAAATAGAAATAGTAATGATGGAGCTAGTAAGTAAAAAAGCATTATCATGGAAAGATATATTGGCATATTTCAAAAAATACAGCTGGTTCAGTATGATGTTTGAAATGAAAAATAGAAAAGGCGAAGTTGTCTTAAAAACAAGGAAAATAATAGATATAATTGAGCCAGGTGTAAAACAATACTTAAAGGCGGCCAAAAAAGTTTCCACGGGAAAGAAAATTCCATTTCAAGAAATAATGTTGGCTACAGATTCGCTAGTAATGAAAATAGAAGGCATAATAAGAGAAATATTCCAATTACTTGGCAAACCAACATTTATTGTACGAAATGAAAAAGGTGGAAAATCTATCACTTATGAAAAAGATTTGAATAATTTTTTAAATGATGATTTTGCTGAAGCTATATTTGGTAAGGACTTGGTTTTATTAATGAGATATTTATTAATCGAGCCAGTAGGTCACAATCTTAGAAATAATATTGGGCATTGTTTAATTCAAAAAGAAAACTATAGCCTGCTAAATCTCCATCTGTTATTTCTTATCTTGCTACGTTTGGGAAATTATAAACTAGAACTTAATAATAAACCTAATGCTAAATCTTAAGAATATGGAAATTGATGATAAAAAAGTTGGACAAATAGTAAATAAATTGGAATCCGCCATTGCAACCATAAGCAGAATGGACATGTGGCTGCCTAAGGCTATTGATAACGCCATACATGGACACTCTGGAACAATGGATCATGTCGATATGGATAGGATGCGGAAAGACAAAAAAGAAGAGGAAAAAAATGATGCGGAAATGGATAGCTTAAATAGTCAAATTAAAGCTTCACAAAAACAGACCCGCGAAATAGCGAAACAAACCCGCTATATCATGTGGGGTCTTGTAATTACTGCCGTAGGCTCATTATTAAGCCTAGTTTTTCAAATATCCCAGTTTTTTCTGAACAAAAAGTAGGTGCCCATTTTGAGACACTATGCTGTCTTATTACTCAAAATGAGACAGAGGCTGTCTCGTGTCTCATTTGTCTCATTTGGCCTTCAAAACTGCGACCTAATCTCCTTAAATTTTTATTCTGGACATAGCCTCAAAAAAGCCTTACAATTCCCTATAGTTACAAGTTCTAGACCTATGTAGCCCGCCAATAATTCACCCAGACAGCGTTTAGCTGTTTGGGTGTTTAATTATCGCGAGAGAGGAGAGATGAGAAAGACGGAGCGCGACGGCGCGAGTCGGGGTCGAGCAAATTTTCAGCAGAAAATTATGCGTGACCGAATCTCTTACCCTCCGCCAAAATAATGAGCAGAGCGAATATATTTTGCGAGAATGTAGTTTAAGGAGCGGAAGCGACTATAAACCCACCTCCGCCAAGTCGGGCAGCGCCCGAGACACTATAAAATAACGTTATTTTTACTTTGCATAGAGGGAGGATTTAAAGGATTTGAACCTTAATTTTTAGAATATCTTGTTGTCCTACCT
>JBBRJM010000031.1:0-7774 GCA_038219305.1 Minisyncoccia bacterium
ATTGTATTTTGTATTTGATTTCCGCCAGCTTCCTTCTTAAAAGGAAGCCCGACCTCGCCGTTCCATTCTAAATTCAAAAAATCCCCCCCCCCGACAAAAAAAGAATGGGGAAACGGCAAGGCTGAAATGCAATAGCATTTCAGAGACGGAGGCGGACGAGCCGAGCCGGGGTCGCAGAATTTTTCAGCAGAAAAATATCTGTGACAGGGCGGACGAGCGGTACTCCGCTCGTGGCGGAATTGTATTGCGTTCCCTGCACTTCTTTGCAGAAGCTCTGTGCTTCGCACAGAGGGGCTTCAGCCCGCGGGGTACGCTAGTCACTTCGTTCGAAAAAAGTTCGAGCAAAGTGTATAATTAGGGCACATTAAAAAAAACAAGCTTTTGCTTGTTTTTTTGTATCCAGAGCAAAGGGCTAATGCCCTTTGCGTGAGAAGACTTGAAAAGGTTAAATATATTTTCTAGAAATTAATATTTTTAGAAAATACGAAACCTATACAGGTCCTGTAAGGACCAAGAAGTGTATTCACGTTCCTCTACTGTTCAAGACTTGGTTATGAGATTTTTCAGTATAAAAATACTTGCAACCAAAAAATGTAATCATAATCCTCTCCGTGAGAAAATTTTAAAACCTTTTCCTTATGAGTATACTAGCGAATGGAAAAGGTGTACCGAACCTGTAAGGTTCAAGATTCCTCTTTATAATAGAACTTCAAAAAGTTGAGTATAATTTTTAGAAATTACGAAACATATATCGATCTTGTAAGGATCAAGAAGTGTAATCACATTAACTTTTTAGGCATCAGTAAAGAATTCAAAAGTTTTGAAGAAGATATTAAGAGAGAAAGGTTTCGCAAAACCGAGACTGATTTTTTTCAACGGCTCATTTCCCTAATATCTGAGCCGATAGGTGGACATCGGCACCTGTAGACGGGCCATTCGGCGTTCCCCCGCACTTTCTCATTTAGAAAGCTCTGTGCTTTGCACAGAGACGCGTAAGAGAGGGGAACGCTATAAATTACCGATTTTGAAAATAGGTTCTAACTTGGTAAATATAGACACACAAAAGCGAAATAAAAAACTACTCAAATATTTGATATTTATGTTTGCTTATTTTAGAAAAATGTAGTAACATACGCTTATGACGATTATTGTTAATATATTGCCTTATATACAGATAATACTTTCTATTATATTAATTGGAGCTGTATTACTTCAGCAATCCAATGCTGGTGTAGGAGGCGCTCTAGGAGGAGGAGATGGCGGTGGTTTATATACAACTCGCCGTGGCTTTGAAAAGTTTCTATTTATACTAACTATTGTAATTAGTATCCTTCTTGTGGCAGGATCTTTTGTAGCGATACTCATCAAATAAACAATCAATTTGTTTTTAATAAATAAATTTAATAAATAGTAACACTTAAGTGTTTTTTATGCGTAATTTTATCTCATTCATTAAAGATTTTCGTTTTTACAAAAAAGTAGAATTATCAACAGCAATTAAATCTTTTAATCCGAAAGAATATTTTTTATTTGTAACTTTTATCATTATTGCTTTAGTCAGTATGATTATAATGCTCAATAAAATTAATAATATTTTTACAGTAGAAGTTCCAGATGAAGGTGGAACAATCATAGAAGGAATTGTAGGAGTTCCAACATTGATTAACCCCGTTCTCGCTCTTTCTGACGCTGATAAAGATTTAACTGCCATAGTTTTTAGCGGTCTAATGAGAAAAACAAGTGAAGGAACATTAATTCCTGATTTAGCTGAATCATATACTAGTTCAACTGAAGGATTAGTCTATACCTTTATTTTAAAAAAGGATGCCAAATTCCATAATGGCGACAAGGTCACAGCTGACGATGTTGTTTTTACAATCAATAAAATAAAAGATCCGATAATTAAAAGCCCAAGAAAAAATAGTTGGGATGGTGTAACTGTTACTAAAAAAGACGAAAACACTATCGAATTTTCTTTGACCCGTCCATATATTTCCTTTATGGACAATACAACTATCGGAATTTTACCATCAAAAGTTTGGAACAAAGTTAATGAAAGTGAATTTGGAGTTTCATCTCTAAATGTTAAGGCTGTTGGTTCAGGACCATATGAAATCAAATCTGTTAACAAAAACAAAGAAGGAATTCCTGAAAAATATAAATTGAACAGGTTTAGTCAATTTACTCTCGGAACTCCTCACATTAGAAATTTAATTATTCAATCATTCCCAAATGAAAAAGATTTAATTAAAGCCTTAAATTCTGGATCAATCGACCAGGCCAACGGTATTAGTCCAGAAAATGCAGAAGGGATTGAAGATAATAATAATGTCATAAATACAGCCACTTTGCCTCGTATGTTTGGTGTGTTTTTTAATAAAAACAAGAATAAAATATTTGCTGAACCAGCAATTATTAAAGCTTTTGATTTAGGAATTGATCGACAAAATATTATTGACCAAGTTCTTTTAGGCTATGGAACAGTAATTCACAGTCCTGTCCCAGAAAATATTTCAAAAGAAAAAACAAGTGAATTATATAAAAATGCCAAATTGGATGAAGCGGCAATGATACTCGATAAAGCCGGCTGGATTATCAGAGAAGATGGAATCCGAGCCAAAGGTGGAACAACATTAGTAACTCAAACATCAAAAATAAAAGGAAAAACCGTTACTAAAAGTGTTAAAAGTAATGCACCTCTATCAAGACTTAGTTTTTCAATTACAACTGGCGATACAAAAGAATTAAGGCAGGCCACCACTATTATTAAAGAACAATTAGCCGTCTTGGGTGTTGAAGTCGATATTAAGAAAATATATGAAGCAGGACAGCTCAATCAAATAATCCGCGCCCGGGATTATGAAGCATTATTTTTTGGACAAATTATTAGTCATGAATCTGATTTGTATTCATTCTGGCATTCATCTCAGATAAATGATCCAGGACTAAACATCGCTATGTATAACAATAAAAAGATTGATTTACTTCTCGATAGTACACAAAAAACACTTGACCCCAATAATCGTGATATTAAATACCAAGATTTAATCGAAGAATTTAATAAGGATATTCCAGCCTTGTTAATTTACTCGCCAAAATTTCTTTATGCCACTTCCAAATCATTAAAACATATCGAAATTGACAACATCCGTAACCAGTCAGATCGTTTTGCTTCAATTTATAACTGGTACGCTAATACCAACAACGTCTGGAAAATTTTTAATAAATAATTAATAACTCACTAAGAGATAAATAAAAAAACAAATATGAATGAATTACCAAAGCCGGGAGTCTCAAGACCGAAACACAATTTCCATGGACCAAGAAAACACGACAGTGTTCGCGTTTTACATAAACCATCTGATCCAACCAGAATTAATACTATTAAAACTGGATCAACAACTTCTTTCGCCCCACGACAAACTTCTTTTAATCAAAATAACATTAATTTAAATAATCCGAATTCAAAGAACCGAACTAGTCGTGGAAGTTATCAATACGGGAACACAAAAGGAGGTCGCCGACCAAAAGCTGAAACACCATCTCCTATCAAAGAAAATAATCCACCTTCTCGTAAAAAAACTAATCTTATTCCTCCACCTGAGGCTGGAGTCGTCCGCATTATCCCTCTTGGTGGTGTCGAAGAAATTGGCAAGAATATGACGGCTATTGAAATTGGTGACGATATTATTGTTATCGATGCTGGAATGCAATTTAAAACTGAAGATACTCCAGGAATTGATTACATTATTCCAAATACTACCTATCTAGAAGAGCGTAAGGATAAAATTAGAGCGATGCTTGTCACTCATGGACACTTGGATCATATTGGTGGTATTCCTCTTGTTATGAGTCGTATCGGCAATCCCCCACTATATTCCCGCAATCTTTCAGTCCTTGTTATGAAGAAACGTCAGGAAGAATTTCCTCATTTGCCACCACTAAATGCTCATATTGTTGAAAAAGATTCAGTCATATATGCAGGAAATTTAAGAATTCGTTTCTTTGGAGTTACTCATACGATGCCCGATTCAATGGGTATCGTTATTGAAACTCCATATGGTTCAATCGTCACTCCCGGAGACTACAAATTAGACCAGATTGATGGCATTGTTTCAGATGAAGAAGAAAAAGAATACGCTTTTTTTGATAAAGAAAAAGTTTTACTTTTATTAACTGACTCGACCAATATCGAGAATGAAGGATTTTCACTTCCCGAGTCTCGTGTCCACGAAGGTTTGGATAAATTAATCAAGCAAGGTTCAGGGCGTATAATTATTTCAGCATTCGCCTCTTCTATTACCCGTCTTATAAAAATTGTTGAAATTGCTGAATCAATAAATAGAAAAGTAGCACTCGACGGACGTTCCCTCAAGACTAATATGGAAATTTGTGAACTGGCAGGAATTTTTAAACCCAAAAAAGGTACGCTCATTCCAATAGAAGATGCCGATAAATACCCACCAAACAAAGTTTTAATTATGATGACAGGAGCTCAAGGTGAAGAATTTGCCGCTCTTTCACGTGCAGCAAACAAAACTCACAAGAAGTTTACGATTCGCCCAGGTGACACGATAATACTTTCTTCTTCTATCGTTCCAGGAAATGAAATTGCAGTTCAACATTTGAAAGACAATCTAACACGTCACGGTGTCCGAATAATAAGTTATAGAACAAGTGAAGTTACGGTTCACGCAACTGGTCACGGAGATCAGGAAGATATCAAATGGCTCCACAGAAAAACTCATCCTAAATTTTTTATACCTATTCACGGCTGGCATTCGATGCTTGTCAAACATAAAGAAATAGCAATGTCTCTCGGGATGTCATCGGATAATATTATTGTTCCTGATAATGGTTCAATTATAGAAATTATTGACCAAGGACAAAAGATAATATTGCGCAAAGAAAAAGCACCCAATGGACCTATGATGGTAGATGGATTTTCCGTTGGTGACGAACAAGATGTGGTTATTCGTGATCGTGTTATGCTTGCCCAAGATGGTATGTTTGTTTTAATTGCCACTATTGATGGGACAACTGGTAAATTACGAAAATCTCCCGATATTATTTCACGTGGATTTATTTACTTAAAAGAAAACCAAGAATTACTTCATCAGGTTAGATTAATTATTAAAAAAACAATTGAAGATGGGACCAAAGGTATGAACCCAATTAATTTCGACAGCATTAAGACCAATCTTGGTGATAACATCTCTAAATTCCTCTTTCAAAAAACTGCTAAACGTCCATTAGTTATCCCTGTATTATTAAGTATTTAATTATTTTGCCAAATGAATAAAATAAACCGGATGTACATTATTTCATTCTTTTTTACCCTCCATATTGCCCTCTCGGCTTATGTTAATTCTGTCTTCTTAACTAGTATTATTTCTGAAAAATATGTCGGAATTTTGTATACCATTTCTTCTTTTCTGGCATTAATTTTACTTTCAAAAAGTTCAACGATTCTAAAATATTTAGGAAATAGAAGACTAATTCTATGGTTACTTTTAATTAATATGGGTTCCCTTTTAGGAATGATAACTTCAATCCATCCTTATGTAATTGCAACTTCATTTGTTACTTTTATTGCCACTAATAGTTTAATCTTCTTATGTTTAGATATATTTATTGAACATTTCCAAGATAAAGATAACATCGGTAAAACTCGAGGTCTTCATCTTACTATTCTAAGTTTCGCCTGGATGATTTCACCACTTATAACTTCTTTTTTAATTACCAAAGAGGGTGGTTATCGTGCAATATATCTCTTGGCCTTTCTTGCAACAATTATCATGACGATTGTCTTATTTTTCTCTGTTCGAACATTTGAAGATAGCGCCTATAAAAAGACACCTTTTCTAGAAACTCATCGTTATCTAAAAACAAATCCACATATGATGGCTATCACAATGATTAATTTTCTATTACAATTCTTTTATGCCTGGATGGTTGTTTATACACCAATCTATCTATATAATCACATCGGTCTTGGTTGGGTTGAAATCGGAATTATTTTTACTATTATGCTTTCTCCATTTGTTATTATCAGCTTACCGATTGGAATTCTCATTGATAAATATCATATTAAAAAAAGAAATCTTTTGTCGATTGGTCTTTTTATTATGAGTTTATCTACTTTAACAATTTCATTCTTTTGGACAAAAAATATCTATTTCTGGGCTGGAATTTTGTTCTTAACCCGAATTGGAGCCAGTATAATAGAAGCTACAGCTGAAATATATTTCTTTACTCATATTAAAGAAGAAGACACCTATCTACTTAGCATCTATCGTGATATGACGCCGGTTGCTTATATCATCGCTCCCCTTTTTGCTACTTTGATATTTATTTATCTTCCTTTTAATTATCTCTTCTTAGTTCTATCTCTCGTTCTTTTAACCGGATTATATTATGTTCCTAGATTGAAACATAATCATTTTAGTGAGCCAACACCAGAGATAAACTAAACAAACTTTATTACTAGAACATTTATTTTAATCATATATAATTTAAAAATTTATAATTAATTAAGTAAATTAAAATAAAAACTATGAATCCACAATTCCCAATGAGAATAAACAAGTATTTGGCTTTGAAAAATTATGCCACCCGTCGAGGGGCTGATGATTTAATTCAAAAAGGATTTGTGGCTATTAATGGATTCAAAGCGGTACTAGGTGATATTGTAAAGGAGAATGACCGAGTGGCCGTCAGTCAGAAAGCTCCCAAAAAAGAGTATGTCTATTACGCTTATAATAAAGCAGTCGGAGTATCAACTAATCCAGATATTAAAACCAAAGATATTTTAAAAATCACAAAATTTAAAGAAAAAGTTTTTCCTGTTGGTCGTCTCGACAAAGATTCCCGAGGTTTAATTTTAATGACTAATGATGGCCGAGTAACAGATCGGCTTCTCTCCCCGGCTTACGTCCATGAAAAAGAATATGTCGTGAAAGTTGAACCAAATTTTTCCGATAAATTTATCGAGCTAATGTCAAATGGCGTTCATTTTGATAAATTCATTAGTAAAAAATGTCAGGTCTGGCGTAAATCAACAAATGTTTTCCATATAATTTTAACTGAAGGTAAGAAACGACAAATCAGAAGGATGTGCGAAGCACTTCATCATAAAGTCGTTGATCTCCGTCGAGTCCGCGTGATGAACATAAACTTAGGTAAAATACCTGAAGGTGAATATGAGGAAATTAAAGGTGATGAATTACACCAACTGTTAAAACTTCTAAAACTACTATAATAAAACTCCGATATCCATATCAGACCTGGATATTAATAAATACTTCTTAAATTTTTAAAATAAAAAAACATAAATTCCCGCAAGCTACGCTTGCGGGAATTTATGTTTAAATTTATTACTAATTATTTGAATTAAAACAAGTTTGTCCTGTTGTTCTACTAAAAATACTTGCTGTAGTACAACCTCTTGAATCATAAATAAGTTCTTCTTGAATAATCAGTAAAAGAATTATTAGTGTTCCATCACAAAGAGCTCCTGTTGTCCCACTAAATATCTCTGTTGGAGTACACCTATTTGAGTCATATATTTTTTCTTTAGATCCATCACAATTTACACCATTATATAAACTAAATCCTTAGCCGGAGGTGCAACATGTAAAATGCCTTGGCGTCGCCAAGGCATTTTACATTATAACTTTCTGCTTTATAAACTTTAAACTATTTAAAGCCCCATTTTACTTCGAGTGTATGGACCAACTGCGCCATCAGGAGTCAGACCATTTTCAGCCTGCCA
>JBBRJM010000032.1:0-7481 GCA_038219305.1 Minisyncoccia bacterium
TTTCCTCCTTGAGTAGTGTTTAGATAACCTTCAGCATTAGAGTAAAGAGAATTTCCTCCTTGGGCAGTATTGGCATATCCAGTGGTGTTGGAGTAAAGAGCTTCCTTTCCCATGGCTGAGTTCCACTGACCAGAAGTATTATAAAAAAGAGCATTATAACCAACAGCCGAGTTACTCTGTCCTGTGGTATTGGAAAAGAAAGCTTGAGAACCTATAGCAGTGTTGTAGTCAGCTGCATTTGTTCCTCCCGTGGAAGCTGACATCCCAGCTTGATAACCTATGAAAGTATTTTGTACAGCTCCTGCGACAATATTTAATCCAGCATTTGTTCCAACTTTTATATTTAAGTCTGTATTGTTTTGTGAGAGTGGTAAATTATTTATTGATGTTGCAGTTGCTACTCCTAGAGTTGGAGTCACAAATACTGGTGATGTTGCCAGAGCAAGTACTATTCCGCTTCCTGTTGTTGTGTATGATGTTCCCCATGCAGAACCGGTTGAGTTTGGAATTCCTGAACCTGGGTAGATCATACTTGCACTCGCCGCTGCCCAACTTGGTGAAAGTGTTGTTCCATTTGAAGTTAAAACTTGGCCAGCAGTTCCGTTGAGGAGTTTAGCAGTTGTATTGTTTGCTGATTGATATAATATTTGTCCACCTAAACCTCCTGAAATATTTCCCGACGTTCCGGTAACATTTGTTTGATCACCAGTATTTGTTCCAGTAGAATTTCCAGAACCGGATGGAGCACCAACTTCTAATGCTGTGTAGGTTGGTTTTGTTGCTGCTTTAGCCCAAAGAGATACACTTGGGTCGAGTTCTGAAAATGAAGTGATGAAACCATATGAATTATCCCAGCCGGTGTTTCCGTCTGTGATATATCCCTGACCTGTCCAAGGCGTTCCTGTTACATAACCCATCAAAGTCCAAGGCGTTCCTGTTACATAACCAGCCGAAGCATGATTACCCCAACCATAAGCCGTATTCCAATTTGAAGAATTATCAGTGATTGATGTTCCCCATGCACTACCGGAGCTGACGGCCAAACCCGCACTTGGATAAGCAAAAAGGCCATTTGAAATATCAACCGTACAAAAATTTTCTCCAGGGAGGCAAGAAGGGTCTAGAATTGCCCCAGGTTGGTAAGGTTCAGATAAAGCATAGATCCGAAAATAAGACGCCAAAATAATCACTAAAAAAAATAGAGCAAAGAGTTTAAACCAAAAAAATTTAAAAAATTTATGACGTAATTTCATTTCATTTAATACAAAAAATAAAAACAGCTACTTATTTAGTATAACTAAATATATCATTAAAGACTAATAAAACGGGGATAAATTTTATTTATTTTTCGTCTCCTTCCATTTTTCAATTAACTTGTGATCACCGGAAAGTAAAATACTCGGAACTTTATATTTTTTATTATTGTGAATCAATATTTCTGGTCGAGTATAAACTTCACTATTTGAAATCCTCTCCTCTTCTCGTGAATTAAAATTACCCAGAACACCTTCAACTTGCCGAGAAATTGAATCGATCAAAATCATGGCTGGAATCTCACCACCAGTTAGAATATAATCACCAATTGAAATTTTTGTGGTTTTTAAAATTTTATCAACCCTCGCATCAACACCCTCGTAACGACCACAAATCAAAATAATATCTGTATATTTTGATGAGTAATTTTTTGCTAATTTTGTGGTAAATTTCTCTGCACTTGGAATAAAATTTATTATCAAGACTTTTGAGTAAGGTCTTGCCTTACTCATTTTATTAGTTTTTGGTTTTTGATTAATAATTAGTAATTGGTAATTAGTAATTTTCTTTAGGACTGATTCTACTGCCTTTATGATTGGCTCGGCCATTATAATCATCCCTGGTCCTCCTCCATAGGGTCTAGCATCAACAGTTTGGGAAACATTACCATCAGGCCAAACTTTGAGATATTTACCGGTCACAAATTTACGGGGATTGATAAATGAAACTTTAATTTTTTTTTGTTTAATTGCCCGAGCTAAAATTGACTCAGAAAGATATGAGCCAAACATCTCGGGAAATAGTGTTATTATATGAAAATTCATAGTTTCATCATAGCACAAGAAAAGTCGCCCCACCAAAGGGGGCGACTTTTCTTTAATTTATAATTACTAAATATTTAATTAATAATTATTTTTATATTCCTTTTAAATCCTCTAGTGCTGAATCCACTGATCTTGAAGCTTCACTTGTCGACATAACAGGAGTCGTTTCAATTTTCCCTCCTTCCGGTTCGTTAATTTTAAGATTAACTCGTGAATTATTTTTCATTCCAATCACTCGTAAAAGGGTTCTAATTGCTTTGGCTGTGTTACCTTGACGACCAATAATTTTACCCATATCAGCGCCGTTTACTGTCATTGTTATTAGAACACCCATCTCATCAACCGTTCGATCAATTTTCACATCGTCTGGATTATCTACTAAAGCTTTAACCACATACTCAAGAAATGCTTTATCGTCTATCATATATCTATTTATAGTGTTACTCGTAATGATGGCAGTATATCGACTACACTGCTCGAATATTTATTATATCATATCTTATATTTAGAGTACAATAAAAAACTGCCCCGAAGGCAGTCTTTTATAAGGTTTATATTTAGGCTTTTTTAAGTGCTTTACGTTTTTGAGTCGGCGATTTCTTTGAGAGAACATTCTTTTTCTTACCTAAAACTATCTTCTGTTGAATAAGAAAATTATTTACTGTATCTGAAACTTGAGCACCATTTGTCATCCAATATTTAATTCTATCAGCTTTAAATAATACTTCTCCACTTTTTAAATTATATGAACCCAATATTTCTAGGAACTTACCACTCTTGGCAGCGTTCTTAGAATCAGTTAAAACAACCCGAAAAGCTGGATCATTTTTGCGCCCTATTCTTTGTAATCTTATCTTTAACATAAGGTGTATCCTACCATAAAGGACTTTATGAATCAAGCCCCCGTTCCAACATTTTCATGGCTTTTTACTTTTCGACCATATTAAGCAATTTAGCTAATTTAAAAAATAATATCATTTATACAAACACTGTTTATCTCAAGGCAAAATAATAAAAATTTTGATGTGAGAACAAGATCCAGATTAATATTTTAATTGAGGAAAAAAATTAATCCAAAAACATTAGAATATTCGGCTCGAAAATATATGCTATACTAAGAAAGTGAAAAAAGAACCAAATATTAAAGATAAAGATGATAGGCAAATTGAAGGAATCATCAGCATTTCCCACAAAGGTATTGGCACCGTTCGACCAAAAGGTAGCGATCAAGTAATTTTAATTGATCATAGTTTTCTCCATACTGCATGTCAAGGCGATAGCGTCCGAGTCCTCCTCTACCCCAAGAAAAAAGATGAGGATTTAACTGGTGAAGTTTCAGAGATTCTTCGGCGTTCCAAGAAAGGCTACTCGGGAATTATTGAAAAAGAAAATGATACTTATTTCTTAATTCCAAGTGATCCAAAAATGTATGTGGATATCATCATTCCAGAAAATAAATTATCCGGCGCTAAAATTGGGCAAAAAGTTTTCGTCATTATTATAGAATGGACAGATGGCAAGAAAGCACCAATTGGTAAAGTAGAAAAAGTTTTAGGTTCACCAATGGAACACAATGCTGAAATGGAAGCCATCGCACTTGAGAAAGGTTTCTCGGCTGACTTTCCACAAGATGTCCTCGATGAAGCTAAGCGAATTTCCCTCCGTGGTATAACCGTCATCGATGAGAAAAATCGTCGAGACTTAAGAGAAACGACTACTTTTACGATTGACCCATTTGATGCCAAAGATTTTGATGATGCCATCTCGTTTAAAAAATTAAAGAATGGACATTTTGAAATTGGTGTTCACATTGCTGATGTTTCCCATTATGTTCAACAAAAAACCCCTCTTGATGAAGAAGCTCGCTACCGAGGAACTTCAGTTTATTTAGTTGATCGAACAATTCCGATGTTACCAGAAGAACTATCCAATGGACTATGTAGTCTAATTGAAAATGCTGATCGCCTAACTTTTTCAGCAATTTTTGAACTCGATATTAGTGGTCATATACACAGTGAGTGGTTTGGCCGAACAATCATAAAATCAAATAAAAGATTTACTTATGAAAATGCTCAAAAAATTCTCGAGGATAAACAGGGAGAACTTTACAATGAACTCACAACTTTAAATTCAATCGCTAAAAAATTACTCAAGAAAAGATTTGAAGAAGGCGCAATTTTACTTGAACAAGATGAAGTTAAGTTTAAATTAGACTCAAATGGTGTCCCTCTTTCTGTTTACATCAAATCTCGCGGTGACACCAATAAACTTGTCGAAGAATTTATGCTTTTAGCTAATCGTCGAGTAGCCGAATTTATGTCTGTTAAAAAAGACGGCAAACCAGGCATCTTCCTTTATCGAATTCATGATCTTCCAAACAAAGAAAAGATGCAAGATTTAGCAACTTTTTTAAAAAGACTCGGTTATCAAATGAAGTTAAAAGATGGCATCATTCCATCGGAAGAAATAAATATTTTAATTGGAAAACTAGAGCACAGTCCCCTACGTGATACAGTCCACACGGCCATTATTCGAACTATGGCCAAAGCTATTTACTCAACTAAAAATATTGGTCACTACGGCCTTGGTTTTAAATTCTATACTCATTTCACTTCGCCAATTAGGCGTTACCCTGACGTGATTGTTCACCGATTACTATCTGACTTTATTGAAAACAAAACAATTCCAAAAGAAAGATGGCATGAATTTGATGAGATGAGTCAAGAAGCTTCCAATCGCGAAAAAGAAGCGGCTGAAGCGGAGCGCTCTTCAATCAAATACAAGCAAGTGGAATTTATGGCAAGTCGAATTGGTGAAAATTATGAAGGCGTTATTACAGGAGTAACTGAATGGGGTCTTTATATTGAAGAGAAAAATACGAAGTGCGAAGGGATGGTTCGGATGCGAGATTTAAAAAATGATTTCTATATTTTTGATAAAGCCGGAATGAGCATTAAGGGACAGAAAAGTCATCAGAAATTTACCCTCGGCAATAAAGTTAATTTCAAGGTTTTGAAAGCTGACATGAACAAAAAAACAATCGATTATGCATTAATATAATTTTTTATGAATTATAAACGAACGACTAAAACTTTCATCATTATTTTCGTTCTGGCTCTTTTAGTCGGCAGTTTATTCTATTTTCTTAAACCAACCAAGATCATTGATAATAAAATTCTATCGGAAAAGATTATCCAAGAAGACGCCCCTGCCATTCAGGAAACAACAATATTTTTTATTGGTGATATGATGCTCGATCGAGGAGTTGAGGCTTCCGTCAAAAAAAATTTTGGTGGCGATTTTAGTAAACTTTTTGAAAATTTAGCTGAACTAAAAAGTGTTGATATACTCTTTGCTAACCTAGAAGGACCAGTATCTGACGTCGGTAATAATGTTGGTAGTAAATACTCATTCAGAATGGATCCAATAGTTTTACCTATCATAAAAAATGCTGGTTTTGATATTGTCTCATTTGCCAACAATCACATTGGTGACTGGAACGTGACGGCTTTTAATGACACATTAAAGAGACTCGATCAAATCGGTATAAAGAAAATTGGTGCCAATATAAATAAAGCGGAGGTAGAAAAACCAACAATTATAGAGAAGAATAGTGTTCGTTTCGGTTTCTTGGGATTTTCTGATGTTGGTCCAGCTTGGATGGAAGCAGGCCTAAACAAACCTGGAATTTTATTAGCCAGTGATCCACGTTTGCCAGAGATTATCACTAATGCTAAAAAAGAATCTGATGTTTTGATTGTCTCATATCACTTTGGAGACGAATATAAAACAGTGCACAATGCCAGACAAGAGTCGTTAGCCCATCAGGCCATCGATAGTGGAGCCGATATGGTTATCGGACATCATCCGCATGTCGCAGAGGATATTGCCGAGTATAAAGGTAAGCCAATAGTCTACTCACTTGGAAATTTTATTTTTGATCAATATTTTTCTAAAGATACAATGCGCGGACTTTTATTCAAAGCAACATTTCTAGGCTCAACTCTTAAAAAAACCGAAACAAAAATTATTACCTTAAATAAATTTTACCAACCAGAAGGGATTTTTTCACCATCCGAACTTCGTGAATATGAAGAACTAGCCTCTGGAGTCTGCCCAAAACCGACCAAAGAATTTGAGGATATGTCTCTCTTAAATGTTGATCGAAACAGTTTCCTCCCTGATCCAACATACGTTCCCAACAACTTACGACCACTAGAAGCAATCTCTAGTGCCCTACCCTTAGTCTGTCTTTCAAAAGACACTCGAGATAATTTTGAATTATTAACGGCAGCAGCCAGAGCAGATGGTTTGACGATTAAAGCAAGTTCAGGTTACCGCAGTTTTGGAACACAGAAAAATATTTTTGATAATGCTATAAACAGTGGCAAGATAGATACCGATACTTCAATCGCTAAAGCTGGTTACTCTGAACACCAACTAGGTACAGCCATAGATATCACAGGAAAATCAATTAATTATTCTTCAGCCAACGGAGCTTTCGTTGATACAATTGAATCAGCTTGGTTAATAAAAAATTCTGCTCGCTTCGGTTTTATCCTAAGCTACCCAGCAGGTCAAGAAGAGATCACTGGCTATAAATACGAACCATGGCATTACCGCTATGTTGGAGTTGAAAGTGCCAAAGAGATTATAAAAAGTGGAAAGACCTTAAATCAATATTTAGCCAAATAAAAAATCCGCCACATTGTGGCGACTTTTTAGTTGGTATTTACCAGCCTTTATTTTTTGGTCCCTTTCGGTAAACCACGAATAGAATAATAATTAATCCAAATTTAAAATAAAAAAACCGTGGTTAGACCACGGCTTATTCATAGTTCAACACTGGGCGAAAGCCCATCCAATAGTCCCCGTTTGAATCGGGGTCAAGAGTTACAACATCGTATGTGATTTTGTAACTCCCCGTGTTGTAATCGCCGTTGGTGAACGACGACGTAGTTGTGGTGGGGACATCTGCTCCCACGAACAACGAAATTATAAAAACAAGAAACATATATAATTTTTTTAATAAACTGAGAGATAAGAATCAACTACTGAATTACTAGAGTCCTAAAGCTCTTTCATCCGCGTTAATTTACCCACTCTCATTCGGTTGAATTATATCACAATAGTATAGATATGTCAATACAAATAAAACCCTACTATTAAGGGTTTTATTCCAAAAAAAACATATTCTCAGATAGGGCTTTAGTCCCTATCTGAGCTTTATCTATTATTTCGCGTAAGTCGAGGCGTCTTCTAAATGAATTGAGAGTAATTTAGAAGACCCTTCTGCACTCATTGTCACTCCATAGAGAACTTGGGCGCGAGACATCGTCTCACGATTGTGAGTAACCACAATCAGCTCAGAATACTTCGAAAGGTTCTCAAGCATATTGCCGT
>JBBRJM010000033.1:0-7460 GCA_038219305.1 Minisyncoccia bacterium
GTTCTTGATTTCTATTTGCCATATAGTTAATTCTTTATTAATTAAGGTGATTAAAAGCTAGTTAACCTTTGTCACCCCAATTTAACATATTTGTCACCCCATATGGTTAACTGAACAGGGTATTGCAAAAAGTATCGGGGGGGGGTAAAATATAAGTAGGGTCGAAAGTGAAAGTAAATTTAATTAACTAGTAACAATAATTATTATGGATAAAGAAAAAATTAAAAATGATTTTATATTACCTAACTTAAAACAAGGTGAAGAGTTGGTTGGTTTTTTCCAAGCATCTTATATGCCGTCGCTGGGTTGGTTTTTCTTGATTGGACCGTTGGTAGCTTTAGGTGTGAGAGTTTATTATGTTGCAGTTACTAATCAAGGATTACACCTCCATAAGCTTAGTTTATTTGGTAAACCAGAAACATATAATTTTTTCTCTTATGCCGAAATTTCAAAAATGACACTTGGCAAAGGATTTTTACAGGCACCCTTACAAATGGTTTTTACAAATGGGAGAAAACTTACGCTTAAGGCACAGTTAAAAGGAGTTGAGAAGGTCGCAAAATTAGACGACAAGACAAGAGAATTTTTAATTTCTAGGTCTTCTTAATATATGCTGTTATTTTTAGCAACCATATTTTTATGGTCAACTGTTCTTCTCTTTTTACGACCCAATCCTAACGACTTACAAGCAAAAATACCAAATTATTGGGAAAGTTTTAGGAAAATCCAAGCAACATTCTGGTTGGGAATATTTTTGATTATCGTTTTTTTTATTTCTTCTGGTGGAACTTTTGTTGAAGTAAATAAAAACTGGTTTGCAATATTGGGAGTAAATAACTTGGAAATGTTTACCCCGTGGTGGTTTGTGCAAACAATTACACACAATTTTATACATCTCAATTTATTGCATCTATGGGCAAACTTGTCATTCCTTGGGATATTGTCGCTGTATGAAAGAAAAGTAGGAGCCAGTCGCTTCTTATCAGTTTTTATTTTTAGCGGAATGTTGTCGTCGATTTCGTTATTTTTTGTAGCTACACCAATAATATCTGCCGGTGCTTCCGCCGGATTGTTCGCTTTAGCTGCTGCTTATTTACTGGATATACCGAAATTAACATTCAAAGAGTATCTTCTGGGAATTAGTATGATCATATTTTTGTTTTTGATATTTAATTATACCGAAAGTAAACGAACAGTAGATACATTTGAGATTGACACTTGGGGTCATTTATTTGGTCTGCTATTTGGACTTATTTTTTGTAAACTTTTCCCAAGGAAAGCAGCGATCGTTTTGTAGGTGGCGCGCCAGTTTTACTGGCACGAAATTCGGCGGCGGCGGAAAAGCGAGGGCGAGCAAGAATTCCTTCCCCCCAACCCCCTTCCTTTTTGCCCGCCCAAGCGTCAGGTTTCGTTTCTGCTCCGCCGGAGGCGGAGCAATCAATCAATTCTGTTCAAAAAATGTTCGAGCGGAGTTGTATAATTCCACAAATAAAAAAACCTTTAGATGAAGGTTTTTTTATTTTACAAATTTTGCTATAATCACACATATGTCAAAAAAATATTATACTACAATAGGTCTTGAAATTCATGCTGAACTTAAAACAAACTCCAAAATGTTTTGTGGTTGTCATAATAATCCAGATGAGAAACTGCCTAATGTAAATATTTGTCCAGTTTGTATGGCTCATCCTGGAACTCTTCCTGTTATTAATAAAAAGGCAGTAGAAAGTGTTATTAGGGTTGGGCTCGCACTTGGAGCAAATATTGCTGATTTTACTGAATTTGATCGTAAAAATTATTTTTATCCAGATATTCCTAAAGCTTACCAGATCTCTCAATATAAATTTCCAATTGTTTCAGGTGGAAAATTAAAAGGTATTGATATTACGCGTGTTCACTTAGAAGAAGATACAGCCACAAGTAAGCACGATAGAGGAGACTATTCTCTCGTAGATTTTAATCGTGCCGGAGTACCACTTATGGAGCTTGTAACAGAACCCGTGATACACACATCAAAACAAGCAGGTGAATTCGGTAGAGAGTTACAAGCAGTACTGCGATACCTAGGAGTGTCTGAGGCAAACATGGAAAAAGGCCAAATGAGGGTAGAATTAAACATTTCTATATCTCCAGATGAAAATGTTCTTGGGACAAAAGTTGAAGTGAAAAATATTAATTCATTTCGGGCTATGGAACGAGCAGCTGAATATGAAATAGTGCGGATGACTGAATTACTAGATGCTGGTAATGGAAATTTGATTGTTCAGGAGACTAGAGGATGGGATGAAAATAAACAATCAACATTTTCTCAACGTGCTAAAGAGAATGCTAATGATTACAGATATTTCCCAGATCCAGACCTACCAAAATTATATTTAACAAAGATTTTTGACATAGAAAAAATGCGAAGTGAGCTTCCTGAGCTACCAGAGGCTAAAAGAGCACGTTATAGAAATGATTTTGGTATTAAAGATGAAGATATAGAAAGTTATATTATAGACATAGAACTTGGTTCTTGGTTTGAAAAAGTAGCCAATATTCTGAAAGGAATTTCCTCGGGTAGTGAAGCGGACAGAGGTGATTTCTTGAAGAGTATTCAAACTGCTTCAAATTACATAACATCAGACTATCTAGGCATAAAGAAGGTAAACTTGGGAGCTCAACTCCCAAGTGTTGAAAATTTTGCTGAACTTATAAATATGGTATCAGAAAGCAAAATATCATCTCGTGCAACTAAAGATATACTCGCTATGATTGTCGTCAAAGATGAATCGCCGTTAAAGATAGCAGAAGAAAAAGGACTTATCCAGAATCATGACGAAGGAGTCCTTAAAGAAATTGCAAATAAAATAATTGAAGCAAATCCAGCTGTAGTTGCTATTTACAAGGGAGGTAAAGAGAATGCTATCATGTCACTTGTGGGACAAATAATGAAAGAAACGAACGGAAGCGCCAATCCCCAATTAGTGCAAAAAATTTTAAAAGAATTACTGTCATAGTTTATGAAATTTAATTTCGAAAAAATTAAAGAAAATACAAAGAAAATTGTTATGGGAGCAGGCGTCCTAGCATCGTCTTATGGAAATTTAGAAGCGGAAGACGCTAAACCAAAAAATACTGAGCAGAATAAAATGGAAGTCGTCAAAAATAAAAATGGGGACGATAACAAAGAATCAACCAATAGAAATAATGAATTGCAAAAGAAAAAAGTGTTAGATCAGGCAAAAATAAATCAATTGGAAAAAGATTTAGGCATCTTTAATGATGATGATAATTCAAGCAAGACTGATACATATCGAAATAAGTATCAAGCCTATATGGAACATCCATCATATAAAGATCGTTTATCCAAAGAAATATATGGGGATAAAATTTTAGACGAAGAGATGAAAGAAAATTTAAATCAAGAATACCAGGACAGATTAGATCAATTAAAAAATGTTTCAATTCATCTCGATAATAATTCACACACTAGTGAATTTACTAGTAAAAATAACCAAATTAATTCAAGTGAAAATGTTATTTTTCATGAATTGTCTCATGCCGTAGAGAATAACAGACATAATAGTCGAAGTTTTGAAGTCAAGGTCATAGAATTTAAGTTGGAAGGTAAATTAATGACCGAAAAGAATAGATTAATTGAAGAAAAAAAAGTGCCTTAAATAAAATGATGACCCCGGAAATTTATGAAAAAACTCATGAAGAGTTTATTTCTATATTGAAAAATCTCATAGCCAATAATAAAAATAACATAGAAATTAAAACGGAAAATATTGATAAAAAATTAAATAACTTTTTCGAGAGTAAAATTTTTACTGTTTCTGATTATTTAGAATATTTTAAATTAAGTAAAAATGGTCCAAGTTTTAAAATGAATTTGAGTAACGATCAACAGTCTTATACCTTAAAAGAGGATATAATGGGCGTAAAAGAATCGATTCCAAAAATTCATTCTGATTTTATTAAAAAAAATTTAGGTTTAATGGAAAAGTTAACATCTTATGAGTCAGTTCAAAATTATTATGATAAAAAAATCGGACCAATAGTCAAAGATTTATTTTATTTAAAAAACGGGACGGAAATCAGAGCTCGTCTTAATCACTTAAGAATAAAAGCTATAGAAAATTACAATTTCGACTTGAAGGATGATTTTGATATAAATAATTTTGAAAAATTAAAGGGAGATCCTCAATATAATGACCTAAAGGTTAATTTAGGATTTTCAGATGAGCAGATAAATGAGCTGATGAAAAATACAGCCTCAATTGAAGAAAAGATTGAGAATAAAGATGGAAATTTTTACCATCCCGGTTTTAATTATGGTGAAGAAAATAGTAATCAAGCCTAATTTTACAAATTTCCAAATTAATAAAAAACAGACCTAAAGATTTATCTTTTAGGTCTGTTGTATTTTTAATCGACTTAATCGATTACTTCTCCATGCTGTTCTCTTTTAATTAAAAAAAGATTTAATTAAATTAAAATCACTCTCAAAGTCTTTGACCGGTATATAAAAGTCAATTTGGTTCATGTTTTGGGGTTTTTCTTCAGTGTAAATACAAACTCGATTACTTTTTTGAAGTTTTTTAACTGTTTCAATTAATTCAACTGATTGAGTTGAAAGTGATCCGATAATTAAAAGAAAATATTTACCACCAGGCATGTTGTGTTTTACTCCATTTAATGCAAGCTGACAGCTCGGGTAAAAAAATGCTTGATTTGGAAATTTTAGTAAATAATCTTTGATTTTTGGTTGGACCACTTTGTAGTTTTCATAAATGACAAATAAAAGGCAAAAGTTTTTCATAGAACAATTTTTATAGTTTCATCTACTTTATCATAAACAGCCCAATAGTCAATTTAAGCAAAATATAAGTTTGTTATGACCCAATAATATTGATATAATAGATCCATATAATTTAACCAATAAAATTTATAGATAACCCCGAACGAATTTTCAAAATTATTTCAGGGAAAAAATTATGGTTAAAGTGTATTATTTATCAGTTAAATTTATAATTATATATGAATGAAAATTCTAATGCGACGAGAAAAGTCAAAGTTGCAATTAATGGTTTTGGTAGAATTGGGCGAGCATTTTTGAAGATTGCTTGGCAGAGAGATGATATTGAAATAGTAGCGATTAACGACCTCGGTTCAATCCAAAGTCTTTCTTATCTACTTCGACATGATACTGTTTATCGAAATTGGGACCACAAAGTTGAAGTAACCGGCACAGATCTTGTGATTGATGGTAAAGTAATTAAATATCTTTCAGAAAAAGACACAACAAAGCTACCATGGGGAGATTTAGAAATTGATGTCGTAGTAGAATCAACTGGACTATTCACTTCATTTGACAAAGCAAAATTCCATCTTGATTGTGGAGCCAAGAAAGTCGTCATCAGTGCACCATCTAAAGGAGCTGACAGTACCATTGCCGGAGAGACAATACTCCTTGGTATCAATGAAGAGAAATTTGGGACATGTGATATCACTTCTAATGCATCTTGCACGACTAATGCGGCAAGTCCTCTTATTGCTATTATGCACGAATCAATCGGCATAGAGAAAGCTATTTTAAACACTGTTCATGGGTATACGGCTACGCAAGCGCTAGTTGATGGCCCAAGCAAGAAAGACCTTCGTGAGGGCCGTGCCGCAGCACAAAACATCATACCTAGTTCAACTGGCGCTGCCATTGCTGTGACAGAAGCCTTTCCTGCACTGAAAGGTCTTTTTGATGGTATATCTATCAGAGTTCCAGTTCCAGCTGGTTCAATTGTTGATATTACATTCATTGCCAAGCGCGATACAACAAAAGAAGAAGTCAATGAAATTATGAAGAAAGCTGCCACCGAAGCTCGCTGGGATAACTTATTTACTGTCACCGAAGACAATCTTGTCTCATCTGATATTCTCGGAGAAAGACACGCTTGTATTGCTGATCTTGAAATGACACGCGTTGTTGGGGGAAATCTTGTAAAAGTTATGGGTTGGTACGATAACGAAATGGGGTATACATCGACCCTTGTCGAGCATGTTATTAAAACAGGTAATACAATATAGTGATATGATTGAAATATACAACCCAAAATCTAGTAAAACATTTGAACGTTGTGATTTAGATCTTAGTAATATCTTTATCAGATATGCAGAAGAAATAGATGATGATCATAGAAATGTTGATAATAAAACTGACTTCACTAGTTTTTCGTGGAATATTAATCATAAAAATTTTCAATTAGATGATATCACAAAAAAACAGATTCAAGATGATGCTAATAAACTATGTCTACTTGAAAGAGAATATTCTCTCAATAAAAATGAAGGGTGTGATGAAAATATAATTTCAGATCGAATCAAAAAAATTATAAAAATATTAGATAAAATACAAAAAGTATATCCGAATGTTGTTATAAATGAAAATATTAGAAATATTTGATTTATATTTTTCCCTTAAATACAAACGAAGCGGGGCCGCGTAATATTATGTGGCTTTTTTCGTTACTCGACAGAAATAGTTTCCCCCCTGGAAATTCCAATGTAATTTCTTTTTCAAATTTTTCTTTTTTATTTAAAATTGCATAAACAGCGCAAGCTCCCGTTCCGCAGGCCAGGGTTTCTCCGCATCCGCGTTCCCAAACTTTCACTTTGAATAAATTATCAGATATTTTTTGGACAAATTCAACGTTAATTTTATTTGGGAAATATTTATCATTTTCCACCTTGGGGCCAATTGATTTTATCTCTATTTTATCCAAATCCTCAACTAAAGTCACAGCATGAGGATTACCGATTGAAACGAAATTCCATTCTAATTCTTCGAGATTAATTTTCTCAGAAGGGAAGTCTGAATTTTCAAAATTAGGTTTGCCCATGTTTACCGAATATGTATCGTCCTCATTAATTGAAATTTCTTTAATTCCGGCCCGGGTCTCAATTTTTATTGAGTAAGGCAAGACCTTACCTAATTTAGTTTGCTCTATAAAAAATCTAGCTGTACACCTAGCTCCATTACCGCACATTTCAGCGACAGTTCCATCAGAATTATAATAATTCATAAAGCAATCAGCCGAAATAGATGGATCAACTAGGATGACTCCATCAGCTCCAACACCAAAGTGTCTATCGCATATATGTATAATTTCTTCTGGAGTAATAACAATATTATTATCTAAATTATTTACCATAACAAAATCGTTGCCAGCACCTTGGTATTTATGGAAATATATCATAAATGTATTATATAACAATTATTAGTATTTATAAAATTAATTTAATAAATATACCATCTTCATAAGGGTTTTTAATCCTCCAATTCCTCGTGGCTTGCCACGAGGTTTAAACAAAGGAAAGTTTGAAAACCTTGGTTTTCAAGATATTTTAGAGCGAAGCTCTTAAAAGATACTAAGTCAACTTATTGCGGAGAGTTTCATTTTTTGCACTCATTAAAATTT
>JBBRJM010000034.1:0-7013 GCA_038219305.1 Minisyncoccia bacterium
GGCACATGATTTTTGATTGTGCCCCTCAAATATCAAGGCTTCTAAACTACGTCTTTTGTTGTTATTTAATTGTGAAAATCTTCTAATTTTTGCCATAAATTCCATATTACAGAATTGCAATTCAAAAGGGAATTTTCGTAAATATAATTTAATTTTTATATTATGAAAAATAATGATGAGTCAACAATTTCTAACCAGAAGAAATTGAATGAAGAAAAGTCTCCAGCTTCAATTGAAGTGATGGAATTGGCGACTGCAGAATTTCATCTTATTCATGAAAAAGATGAGGTTCGAATTTAAATTAATTCGTTTTGGATTTATCCGTTTATCAAGAGATTGGTAAGCGGATTTTATTTTACAAATTATAATTTATATGATATAGTGTTACGATATTCAGAACGCCTTCGGGCGATTTTATTTTATGAAATTCCGTTTGAGGCAGGAAATCACTTGATTTACAAACTTACTGGGGGTATTTGTTAATATAAATGAATTATTATAAAATTTTTAATAGAAATAAATGTCCGCATTTATTACAAGTAACATTATTATGGAAACAAAACAAATTAGAAATATTGCTATTATCGCTCACGTCGACCACGGCAAAACAACTCTAACTGATGAGTTGATGAAACAATGTGGCATGGTAGAAGAAGGCGTTACTATGGACTCAAACTCAATCGAGCTTGAACGTGGTATTACCATATATTCTAAAAATACTTCCGTTAATTACAAGGGTACTAAAATAAACATTGTGGACACTCCAGGCCACGCCGACTTCGGTTCTGAAGTTGAGCGGGTTCTTCGGGCAATCGACTCAGTTCTACTTTTAGTTGATGCTCAGGAAGGTCCAATGCCACAAACTCGTTTCGTTCTAAAGAAGTCACTCGAGCTAGGTCTGAAGCCAATCGTGGTGATTAACAAGATTGATAAACCAGCGGCAAATCCTGATAAGGTTCACGAAGAAGTCCTAGAGCTTTTCTTAGAGCTTGGTGCAACAGATGAACAAATTGATTTTAAAACTATTTATGCTATTGGACGACAAGGGATTGCTAAACTTCACCTTGAAGATGAATCAAAAGATTTAACACCACTTCTTGATTTAATCCTAGAAGAAGTGGCTGAAGCATCCGTTAATCGCGAAGGTAAATTCCAAGCCCAAGTTTTTAATCTTGGTTATGATAATTTCTTGGGACGTTTGGCGATTGCTCGCGTTTATTCTGGTTCGATTAAAACCGGTTCTCAAATAATTATAAAAAATGCCGATGGTCAAACTCGTACAACTCGAATTTCTAAAATGTTTACTTTTGAAGGAACAGCTCGCAGGGAAGTTGAGATTATTGAGACTGGCGATATTGCTATTATTGCTGGGATCCCTGATGTTTTCATTGGCGAGACTATTTGTGATGATATGGCGACCGAATCATTACCATCTATTGCTATTGATGAGCCGACTATTTCGCTTAACTTTTTAGTTAACGATTCTCCTTTTGCTGGGCGTGATGGCAAGTTTGTCACAGGCCGACAGATTCGCGAAAGACTAACCAAAGAACTTGAAATAAATGTCGGACTTAAGGTTAATTTTGATCATGCCGATCTGGAAGAAATGCGCGAAGGATTTCTAGTGTTTGGCCGAGGAGAATTACACATTGCTGTTTTGCTTGAGAATATGCGTCGCGAAGGGTACGAACTCCAGGTCTCACAACCTCACGTCATCATCAAAGAAGAAGCTGGTAAAAAATTAGAACCTTACGAAGAGGTAACAGTCGATGTTAGAAATGATGTCTCTGGAGCTGTAATTGAAAAATTAACAGGACGTCGTGGAATTATCACTCACATGACCGAAAAAGAAGGAATAATCCGTATGTTGATTGAAATGCCAACTAGAGGGCTTCTCGGTTATCGAGGACAATTTGTTGTTGATACAAAAGGTGAGGGTATTTTGGCTTCGAGATTTATTGGATTCAAAGATTATGCAGGTGAAATTAAAAAACGTGATGTCGGATCAATGACATCTATGGTGCCAGGTAAAATCATTGCATTCTCTCTTTGGACTCTCCAAGAACGTGGAATTCTTTATGTCGAACATGGCGAAGAAGTTTACGAAGGAATGGTTATTGGAAATGTAACAAAAGGCGATGAAATGACAGTAAATCCGACAAAAAGTAAACAACTTTCTAATATGCGTTCTTCTGGGACTGATGAAGCTATTAACGTAAAACCGCCATATCGCTTATCTATTGAACGAGGACTTGAAATCATGGCTGATGACGAATATATTGAAATTACCCCTAAAAATATCCGTTTGCGTAAGAAATTACTGACAGAGCAAGATCGTTCCAAGCATAAAACAGCGACTAAAAAAGTAAACTAGACAATAAATGGGTAAGATCATTCTAGTCTGGTTGACTTTATTCAATAGTAATGATATTATGAAAAAATAAATAATAAGTTATTAAAATAATTTTACATTAAAATGGCAAATACTATTACATTTAAACCAAAACAAGTTACTAAAAGAATACTTTCAAATATTCCAAATAGAGCATTTGAAGTTGTTGTAAATCGGTTTGGTCTGACTGATGATGCAGAGAGAAAGACTTTGGAAGCGATAGGAAAAAAATATAATATTACTCGTGAACGTGTTAGACAAATTGAAAATGCGGCTTTGACTCTAATCCGAAAATCAGAATCTTTTAAAAACGAAAAGGAAGTATTTGATGAATTAAAAAAATTAATGCATACCTTAGGTGGTATAGTGTCTGAAACAGAATTTTTAAACCACTTATCAAAAGATAAATTAATTCAAAATCATATCCATCTATATCTAACTTTAGCAGATGAATTTAAAAAACATAAAGAAGATAATAATTATAAAGCAAGATGGAGTGTTAGTGATGAAGTTTCTGATCAAGTTCATAAATCATTAAAGAATTTATACGAAAATCTTTCTGATGATGAATTAATTTCTGAAGGAGAATTAATTGCGAAGTTTATAGAAGAAGTCAAAGAACTTTCTGAACAATATAAAAATGAAGAAATTGTTAAACGATGGTTGTCTATTTCAAAAACTATTAAGAAAAATCCGCTTGGAGAATGGGGTAAGGCTAATTCATCATCGATTAAAACCAGGGGAGTTAAAGATTACGCATTCTTGATGATGCGTAAACATGGTAGTCCAATGCATTTTCGCGAAGTTGCGAAAGCTGTCGCAAGTACTTTTGATAAAAAATGTCACACTGCCACTTGTCACAATGAACTAATAAAAGATCCGCGATTTGTTTTAGTTGGCCGAGGAATCTATGCTCTTGCTGAATGGGGTTACAAGACAGGAGTTGTTCGCGACGTAATAAAAGAATTAATCAAGAAAAATGGTCCTATGGAAAAAGATGAAATAGTTGATCAGGTAATGAAAGAAAGATACCTGAAGAAGAATACTATTTTGGTCAATCTGCAAAATTCAAAATATTTTAAAAAGAACAAGAACGGACAATACTCTATCGCTTAATTCACAATAAAACCTCGACCAATTGTCGAGGTTTTATTACGACGAGCCAGGAGCTTGTGTTCGTGTAATCACAGACATAACTTCCGAGTTGAAGTCGTATCAAAAGGTTGAATACCGCGACGGCTTGCCCTGCGGTAGGTACCTTTTATTTTAGTTGTGATATAATGTTTACATGAAGTACAAAAGGGGTATGTTGATTTCATAATTATTATAGTTGGTATTATTTTTATTGCAATTTTAATTGGTGTATTAACAGCATGATTGGAGAATTTTTTGCGAGTCACAATTTTAATCTTATTCAACTTCTGCTTGTAGGCATTGGTTATTTGATGCCAATACCACTTGCTATGATTGCTATTCATCTTTGGCATGATTATCGTCAAGATCGATTTATTATGGGAATTAAATGGGTCTTACTTGAAATTCAAGTTCCTCGAGATGTTATTAAATCACCTGCGGCTATGGAATTAATATTTACCAATGCTTTTTATCATGAAAGTAAAAAAGGTTTTTGGGAACAATTTATCATAGGTGCTCCTTGGATGTGGTTTTCACTTGAAATGGTTTCGATTGATGGACGAGTTCATTTTTTTGTTAGAACTCCGACTCGGATTAGAGATTTAGTTGAGACTCAAATTTATGCTCAATATCCTCAGGCTAAAGTTGTAGAGGCGGAAGATTACGCTTTTCATATTCCACAGTATAAAAAAGATGGGGATTGGTATATGTGGGGTTGTGAATTTAAAAAATTAAAAGAAGATTTTTTACCAATCAAAACTTATAAAGGTTTTGGTGATGATATAAAAACTGGAATCAAGGAAGAGTTTAAAATTGATCCGATTACTCCAGTCATCGAATATCTCGGATCATTACCAAAAGGTCAGCAGGTTTGGATTCAGATTATAATTCGACAAAATATTATTAAATATCATAGTCACCGTACAGGCAAACATATAGGTTTTAATGAAGCGCTAATAGAATTTTTAGATACGTTGTCAAAAGGTTATGTGCGTTTGCATGATGTTGGTAAACCAGGTCTTCCCGTTGCTAAACAGGTTTTTCTCCCTGATCATTTAAAGCCTGTTGTTACTGCTATTATGGAAAATTCAGCCAAGGTTCATTTTGATACTGGTATCAGAGTTGTGGCACTTTCTGATAAAAGATTAACGACCGAAGATCAATTTAATAATCTTCGTCGTTCAGTCCGTTTAATTTTCCGTCAATATGCTATGCCAAATATTAATGAATTTAATCGTGTTAATTCAACTCAGTTTGATGCTCCATGGTCTGACCCTACAGGACTTGCTTTAACAAAATATAAAAAAAGAACACTTGATTTCTATCGGGGCCGAGTAATGTTTCATCCTCCAATTCAATACAGCATGAGTTATCCAAAATTGTTAAGTATATTTTTCCCTTCAGGTAAACCACATTTATTTGTTCTTTCGATTGAAGAACTGGCGACAATCTTTCACTTTCCAGGTATGGTTTCAGAAACTCCAAGCTTCAAACGTATTGAATCGAAAATTGCTAAACCACCTTCTAATCTTCCCCTTTAATTTATGAATAATGATGATTTGAAACAAATTAAACCAAGACCAAAAAAAGTCTTTAAACTATTCAATGTATTTTTTCTTTTGTTTTTTTTAGGTATTTTGGCTTATTATTTATTGGCTGCACCAAATAATAATAAAGATTTAATTATACACATTTCTAAAAATCAAAGTCTTGATTCTATTGCTGAGGAATTAGCTCTACGTGATGTTATTCGTCATGATTATGTTTTAAAATTTTTAATTAAAATTTTAAATTTTGATCACAAAATTACCCCAGGAGATTATTTATTTGCAAAAGATAAAAATGCTTTTAATATTACTTGGCAAATAGCACAAAATCGTCACAACATTTTACCAGTCAAGATTACAATAAAAGAAGGGATGACAAATAATGAAATTGCTGACCTTTTATCTCTTAAACTGGCGCTCTTTCGGCGGGATTTATTTTTAAGTAATGAAAAAAGTAAGCAAGGTTATCTTTTTCCTGATACTTATTTTATTTTTAATCTAGCTACCACAGATGAAATAATTAGTCAGTTTAATAATAATTTTAATCAAAGAATTAAAACTCTTGAAAATGATTTGTCTAAAAGTAATAATTCAAAAAAAGATATTATTATTATGGCTTCGTTGTTAGAGCGTGAAGCCAAAGGGTCGGATGATCAGAGGATTATTTCAGGTATATTATGGAAAAGGATTTCTATAGGTATGCCACTTCAAGTTGATGTTGATAAAAGTACTTACACCATCAAAGGATTACCTGAAGCTCCGATTAATAATCCAGGACTTGCCTCTATTAAAGCGGCTCTTTATCCAATTGATTCTATGTATTTATTTTATTTACATGATAAAACTGGTCAAGTTCATTTAGCTCGAAATTTTGAGGAGCATAAAAAAAATATTAACCAATACCTTAGGTAATCAATTTTAATAATTAAAAGGATCTGTATATGATATTAAAAACAACAAAACAAAAAGAATATGAATTACTCGATTCAGGAAATGGTGAGAAATTGGAACGCTATGGTCCTTATGTTATCCGTCGACCTGACCCTGAAGCGCTTTGGAAAAAAAATCAGAGTAAAAATATTTGGGATAATTCGGCTTTAACTTTTATACGGACGGGTAACAAAACTCGGTGGATTGTTAATGATAAGAATGCTGTGGATTGGACAATTTCATATGGTGGTTTAAATTTTTATATTCGGCCAAATTCTTTTAAACACACAGGTCTTTTTCCTGAGCAACTGCCTAATTGGCAATGGTCAGAAGCGTTGATTAAGAAAGCCTCTCATAAAAAAGGTCAGCCGATTTCGGTATTGAATTTATTTGCTTACACAGGTGGAGCAACTCTCTCCTGTGCGAAAGCAGGCGCAGAAGTTTGTCATGTTGATGGATCGAAAACGGCTGTTGCTTGGGCACGGGATAATGCTCAGTTGTCAGGATTAACGAAAGCTCCGATCAGATGGATTATAGAGGATGTTCTTTTGTTCTTGAAAAGAGAAATAAAAAGAGGTCATCGATATGATGCAATTATTATGGATCCACCATCTTTTGGTC
Organism: Minisyncoccia bacterium; assembly: GCA_038219305.1. Taxonomy (GTDB): domain Bacteria; phylum Patescibacteriota; class Minisyncoccia; order Phycocordibacterales; family UBA9973; genus UBA8515. Next base: position 6,625 of record JBBRJM010000034.1, read on the forward strand.
ACGGACCCAAAGATGAGTTGTGGAAAATTGAAGAACATTTTTTTGAACTGATGAATCTATGCCAAGAAATTCTATCAGAAGATCCACTCTTTGTTATCATCAATGGTTACACGGCTGGCTATTCGCCAATTGCTTATGAAAATAATTTGAAAGATATGATGAAGAAATTTAAAGGTAATATTGAAATAGGTGAGTTAGCCATAGAAGAGAGCGACAGTGACAGATTACTCCCTTGTGGTATATTTGCTAGATGGAGTAAGGATAATTAAGAATTAAGAATTACTACTTAAGAATTATTAATTTTAATAAAATCAAATACTACAAACTCTGCCATGGCAGAGTTTGTAGTATTTGATTTTATTTTATATTATTAGCTATATATTTTTTCT
>JBBRJM010000035.1:0-6914 GCA_038219305.1 Minisyncoccia bacterium
GGACAACAACCAACTCCGGCTTATATATCAATAGATAAATTGACCAACGAACTGGTAGCTGTCAGAGCCGATAAAATTCATATCCCCACTGAGATTAAAGGTGTCAGTCTGGATGAAAAACAAATGCAGGATTTGAAAGAAGGCAAGGCCATTCAGTTGGACGATATGCTGTCCAAAAGTGGAAAAATGTTTAATGCCACCATTCAAATCAATGCCGATAAACGAGGTATTGAGTTCAGTTTTGATAATCAGAATCAGAAACAATCGAACTCCGAATTAGCCAGCAAAGAATTCGTAATTCCCGCCAAATTGGGTGGTGTGGATTTACCCGAAACCGACCAAAGCAAACTCAAAGAAGGTGGTACCATTTACGTTGCAGGGATGAAAGACCGGGAAGGTAAAGAATACAATGCCTATGTAAAAGTAAATCCCGACCAGAATAAGTTAGGTTTTTACCGTTGGGATCCGGACAAAGCGAATGCAAAAGAAGTCACCCCGGACGATGCAAGTAAAACACAGGTTGCCGTTAACTCCGATGGTAAAACGAATGAAGCAACAAAGACAGTCAAAGAACCGTTGAACGCCGGTCAGACCAAACCAGCAGAAGCGCAAGAGAAAAAGGCTGATGAAGCCAAGGTTGCAAAGCCACGAGTTCATAAATTGCAATAAGTGTTTGAATTCCATCCTAAATAAAAGTGTAAGAGCAGAATAAATTGCTGACACTTTATCATTTCCGTTATGCAGCATTTTGAATGCATAACGGAAATGAATTATTTCTAACCAATTGCAGAAGTGATTATAATACCAATTGAATTATTTCTACAATCGGTAAAGAAATAGCAAAACTATAAAATACAGCAAACATGAAAAATACCAATAAACAAGGGGTTGAGTTTTCCTATTACAGAAACCAGTAGACAGGATTTTATTCAATCCCCTAATTTGGAGGAACTTTTTCGGAGATGTTTTTTGTTTTAAGAACAATTACATTTCTTATATTCCATCCTTTTTTCATACATTTGCATCAATTTATCAGTTAATACAAATACCTTTTTTTCATTATTGTAATAGAAGTCTTACTTAAAACAACAAAATGGCAAAAATACCTTTTTCTGTATCTGCAAGAACAGCTAGGCTTATTGGGCGTGAAAACGTTGCAAATGCTGAAGGTGCTTTGATTGAGTTAGTAAAAAACTGCTATGATGCTGATTCAAAAAATGTTTTAATTCTTATAGACAAACCAAAAAACAAAATAATTATTATTGATAGTGGTTGCGGTATGACTGATAAAGTTATTACTGAACAATGGATGACAATAGGTACTGATGACAAACTAAATAATGCTATTACGCAAACAGGAAGAATAAAATCTGGAGCTAAAGGTATAGGACGATTTGCTTTAGATAGATTAGGAGAATCATGTACTATGATAACTTATCCATCTTCTTGTGAAGTTGGTTATAGATGGAATGTAAGTTGGGGTGATTTTGAACAAAAAGTAGATGGAAGAAATGTAAATATCAATGAAGTCTATGCTACTCTAGAGACAAATGAAAATTCAAATTACTTTCAAGAACTTATTGATAATATTGAGAGTGAAGTGATATTATCTAAATTAAGAGATTTACATAAAAATGAAATATCAGTTCAAGACAAAATTAACAATGGCACTACGTTAATTATAAAAAATCTAAGAGACACGTGGGAAGATCGTAGTGTTGAGAAGGTTTTTCAAACTTTAGAGTTACTAAACCCACCTGAAGGACTTAACAAAATCAATATATGGCTTTTTAGTGGTGAATATCCACAAAAATATGGAATAGTAGATAATGATGAATTTAAGGACTATGATTATAAACTTGTTGCTAAATACAAAAAAGACACTATAAAAAACACAGATTTTAAAGTAGATATTGATATTCATCGTAACGAATTCGATTATAATTTGATTAACAAAAATCTCTTTGACTATGAAGAAATGAAAGACTTTCCATTTGATAATGATACTTTTAAGAATGAGGAGTTTCAATTATCAAGAAAGTTTAGCGAGTTACTTAAAGGATATACTGATGAAAAAATGATTTTTAAAAACATTGGAGACTTTGAATTCACTTTTTATTTTTTAAAAAACACTATTTCTGGTGATGAGAATAGAGAAAAATATCTTTATAAAGAATTTCTAGGAAATCGAAGTAAATGGATTGAAAAATTTGGTGGTATCAAATTATATCGTGATGATTTCAGAGTAAGACCTTATGGGGAAATTGGAACTCAAGCATACGATTGGCTCATGTTAGGGGAGAGATTTGGTCAAAACCCTGCTGGTTTAGCTAGAAGAGGGAGTCGAGTTCGACCTAATCAGGTTGCGGGTGCAATAAAGTTTTCTAGAATTGATAATCCTTATCTAGAAGACCAATCTAATAGAGAAGGCATTCCCGAAAGCGAAACATTTGAAGTATTCAAGAATTTATTATTAGGTATTGTAAAAGTTCAGGAAGATGATAGAAGTACTATTGGGTTTAATCTTAATAAATTGTACAACGAAATTAACGAAACTGATAAAGTAATTACTGAAAGTGAAACAATAGCCGATGAAAATGACGATGAAAATGAATCTGAAGGAGACACAAAAAAGAAAAATAAAACCTTAAAAAAAGGTGTTAAAGCTATTTCAAAAAAACTCGAAGAAAAAGAAGATGAATTAGCAACTTCAAGAGCAATGGCAAGTGCAGGAATTATGATAGCAAGTTTTTCACATGAATTTCATGGGATTAAAAACAACTTAAATGCCAGAACACTCAAGCTTGAAACTTTTCTAAAGGAAGTTATTGATGAAACAAAGCTTAAAAATGCACCAGCAAACAGAAACCCGTTTACAGAAATCGATGCGTTCTACAAACAAGATTTAAAATTAAAACAGTGGATAGAATTCGCAATAGGCTTAACAAAAAAAGACAGAAGAAAAAATAAAAAAGTAGATTTAAAAGAATATTTTGAATCTTTTATTTTAGGTTGGGATATACTATTAAAAGAAAGAGATTTAGAATTAATATTAGATTCAAATTCTGACAAAAACAAAAGATTTAATACTAAAATATCTGAATTAGATTTAGATTCAATATTTAACAATTTGCTAACAAACTCCATAGAAGCTTTCAATAGAAAAGGTTTCGTCGGTACAAAAAAAATAAATATTATAATGGATTCTGACGAGCAAAATATAAACATTACTTATAAAGATAGCGGACCAGGTATTTTAGAAGTATATAAAAATGTAAATGAACTTTTTAAACCTTTTGAAACATCTAAGAAAGACGACCTTGGAAATGATGTTGGAACTGGTCTTGGAATGTGGATTATAAAATCTTCAGTTGATTCCAATAAAGGAAAGATTTTATTAAAAAGGCCTCCAAGTGGTTTTGAAATTCAATTTACATTTAAAAATTTAAAATAATAAATATGAAAAAATATACAATAGCAATAATTGATGAAGAGATAGAACAAAGAGATCAATTTGAATTTGTTTTTGGTAAATTATTTAATGTAATCAAAATTGCTTCTTATGATACAATCGAAAATTTAATTGGCTTAATTAAGTCTGAAAATATTGATGCTGTTGCAATTGACTATAGACTAACGGAACACAATTCTTCCTTTAATGATAACGGAGATTTCTTCTTCAAAGAGATTCGTAAAAATTTATTTGAATTTCCTGTATTTATATTGACAAGAGATTCAGAAGAAATAAAAAAAACTTGTAAGACTGTTGACCCTAGTTTTATTTTAGATAAATTAAATATTAGCTATGGTAAAGGTGATGGAGATCGTGAAAAAGAAGAAGCATTTTTAGAAAGCATTAATACTAAAATAACTGTATACAAAAATAATCTTCAAGAAAAGATAGATAGATTATCAGAATTAGAAACTATACGGAAAAATAATCCTGAAAATTTTATTGTTGTTGAAAATGAATACATAAACTTAAATTTCGAATTAAGTAAATATATTTCAGGGGCTAATTTGGCTGTTACATATTTCACAAAAGCTTCTAATGATAAATTAGATTCTTTGATTTCTAAAACCGAGGATATGCTAAGAAAGCTTGAAGAATAATATGAGTAATATAGTATTTAGAGAAAAACCACTACCCAAGCATAGGGAAAATCGAAAGGAATGTCAGGAATATAGTTCATATTTAAAAACCCTTACAGTCGATTTTAATAAACGATGTGGATATTGTAATGATCTTAACTCATACAAAATCCGTAGCTTTGCAATTGATCATTTTGTACCAAGAAATCCAAGTGATTTTAATCACCCTATTCACCCTAATTATTATTATAACTTAGTTTATTCTTGTAATTATTGTAACGGTGCTAAATCAAATAAATTTCCAACAAGAAATCATCAACAGCATAATGATGGAAAAATTGGATTTGTTATGCCAACTGATTCTAAATATGATGATTTATTTTGTAGAGATAGTGAAGGAACGATTTTATCAAAGAACAATAATCCACTGGCAAACTATATTATTAAAGAGTTAAATTTAGGCAATCCAATACATTCATTAATGTGGCGATTAGAAAAATTAGTGAGACTAACTGATATCGTTGCACAAAAGGTTAAAGCAACAAATAATCATGAATTAATTGAATTACAAAACGAACTTTTTGCAGAATATTACACAATTACTAGAAGCATTTTTACAAATAATGATTAACCAAAAACAAACAGGCTCATATTACACCCCTTCATATTTAGCTAGTTTTATTACAAAAAGAGTTTTGTCTTTTTGTAATAAAACTAGCTTATCTATTCTTGAGCCAAGTGTTGGTGATGGTGCATTTATTAACGAAATAGACAAGATAAAACAACTGAAAGTTAGTTTAACAGCATTAGATATAAACGAAGAAGAACTTCAAAAAGCAGCTTTAAAGTGGAATAAAAGCAAAGCAATTTTTGATAAAATAGATTTTCTTGAATACTCATCTAATTCTAAGTATTCGTTGATTATCGGTAATCCGCCATATGTAAAGAAAAGCAGACTCAGCAATAAACAAATTGACTTATGTAAGGAGATCCATTTAGCTGAAGGACTTACAGAAAAATCTGTTAAGAATATATGGACAACGTTTTTGATAAAATCAAACACATTATTAACCAACAATGGTGTTTTAGCTTTTGTATTACCTTCGGAATTATTACAGGTGAAGTTTGCTGAAGAAATTAGAGAATATTTAAAGAAAGAATTTGATCGAATTGAAATTTTTACATTTAATGATTTGATGTTTGAATGCAAAGGGCAAGATACGATTGTACTTTTTGCATATAAAAAACATGGCGAAAAAGGTGAGTTTTTTACCAATATTGAATCAAAAGAAAATTTAGAGAATGATACATTTACTTTAAAACACAACAATTTACTTGTTGAATCAAAGGTGAAATGGACTCATCATTTCTTAACTTTAGCTGAATTGACTTTTCTAGACAATTTGAAATCACAATTAATCACGATAAACGATATATGCGAATCAAAACCAGGAATAGTTACAGCAGCAAATAATTTTTTCATAATAGATAAAAAGACCGAATCGAAATACAATTTGTCGGATTATACGAAGCCAATTATACAAAAGGGTTTTTTTGTGAACGGAAGCGTTGTATTTGATGAAGATGACTTTTTGAAACTAGAGGAATCAAAACACCCAACTAAGTTATTACAATTAAACGACAATGACATTGTTACAGAAAGTCTTAGTGAGTATTTGACTATCGGTATAGATCGTGAAATTCCTGACAGATATAAATGTAAAATCAGAAATAATTGGTATGTCATTCCAAATATTTCAACTAAACCAAAAGCATTTTTTTTCAAAAGAAGTCATCATTACCCAAAACTACTGAAAAACAATTCATCAGCTTTCGTTACAGATTCAGCTTATAAAGTTGAGATGAAAAATGGATATGATTTAAATAGTTTTATTTATTCGTTTTACAACTCATTGACGTTGATTTTCTCAGAAATTGAAGGTCGGTATTATGGAGGTGGAGTTTTAGAATTAACGCCAAGTGAGTTCAAAAAGCTACCTATTCCTTATATTGAGATTGACTCTATTCAGTTTGATGGTTTCACGAATAGATTTGAGAACAAGAAAAATATTGATGATATTTTGAATCAAAATGACTTTAATATTTTAAATACAACTCTTGGTTTAACACATGAAGAAATAAAAATGCTGATTTCAATAAAAAAGAAGTTGGTTGCTAAACGTATGCGTTCAAATTTAAAGACTAATTTTTGATTTAATCAGACAGTTATCTTTCGAAACTCATGTTCTATAACTGTATTCGTACTTTTGAAACGAGTCGTCCGATAGGAAGTGATGCAGTACAAAAGGAATTTATCCTTCAGCAATTGGATTTATTGAAAAATTATTCTGATGATAATATCGATTTTTACAGGTATTACCGTGCTCAACGTACTGATCTGGATAAACACTACTTCTTACGATGTCAGCCTGATTTAGAAATGTATTTTGATTGTTTATATTTTGAAAGAGACCAAAAGTTTTCTACTGGATTTGATTTTAAAGTTGCAACGATTTTGGCAAACGATATGCTATGTGAAAAATGCGCGCCTCATCGCGCTCATTGCGAAGGACTTGAATGAGGCCGCTGCGACCTGCACGGCGACGAACCAGCAGGCGCGCGTCTTAACGGACCTGACCTACGCCACGCTCGAGAGCTGGACCGAAGAGTGCCGCGTCGTCGCAGAAGCGGAACGGCTGACAACAGCGAATGTCGACGGCGTGGGTAAATCAAGGCTCTGTTCCGCAACTGCGTTGGTTTCGGTTGGTGCTGGGCGAGAGGAGAGGAACTGGCCGGCGGTGGCGCTGAGGCTCAGACTGTGG
>JBBRJM010000036.1:0-6873 GCA_038219305.1 Minisyncoccia bacterium
GTATGACCGGAGACTACTCCACAAAATTAATAATAGAAACCGAAAGTTTCCATACCTTCCTACATGGATATCGTGGCAAGCCACGAGGAAATGCACTTCGTGTATTACAAAACTTAAAAATTAATATTTACAATATAAGGAACGGCCGTTCCTTATATTGTAATGAAATTTTAATGAGTGCAAAAAATGAAACTCTCCGCAATAAGTTGACTTAGTATCTTTTAAGAGCTTCGCTCTAAAATATCTTGAAAACCAAGGTTTTCAAACTTTCCTTTGTTTAAACCTGGTGGCAAGCCACGAGGAATTTGAGGATTAAATTCACTTATCAAAAGTAGTGAAAAAAAAATTGAAGACCAAAAAAACAAGGCCATCATGATGGTCTTGTTTTTTTGGTCATTATTTAATCAAAAATCTAAGTGTTGAAACTAAACGAATCTTTTTATATTCAGGAGAACCTTGATCTTTATTAGTAATATCAAAAACTCCTTGATTACCACGAGTTACACTACCAACAACAGATCCAGAATTATCAGCAAATTGTTTAGCTGTGTCTCGAGCATTCTTAATGGCTTCGGCTAACATTTCTGGTTTGATACTATTTAAATCAGAAAATTCAAATTCAATAAAGTTTTGACTTAAAACAACACCATTTTTAACTAGGAGTAATGTTTCATTTGAAGTGGACTTAGCAAGATCAACTTTTTTAGAATAGACAGACACTTGGTTATTGGAATTATAACGAAAGGCTGCATCTTTATAAGTATCCTGGTAAATATTAACTGGAGCTACATTAATTTCTGTAGCTTCAAAACCCTTATCGGTCAGAAATTTTTTAATGGTTGTAATATTTTTTTCTATATCAGCATAAAGGCTATCGATATTATTTGATTTAACTTCAAAACTCATTGACCAAATAGCGGTGTCAGCTTTAACAATTTTTTCCGACAATCCTTTAACTTCAACATAAGAACCTTGTTTCGAAAAATCACGTGAAGCCACAAAAAAAGCGGTAGAAAGTAAAACTGCAAAAATAATCAAAGCTACACTAATAAAGACGAATTTATTTTTTTTTGTATTTGTTGTTTCCATATTGTCTATTTTACCACTTATCTCAAAAAAGTACTAAATCCTTATTATACAATAGTGAAAATTCCAAAATCACTATTTTAATGATATCCAGGTTTAGTAATATAGATGGATTTATCACTTTGATCAAACACAAATAGTCTCAAATATAATAAAAAGCATATAACGCAGGACTTACCCTGTAATAAATACCTTTTACTTCACCACTAAAAATGAAAGAAATATCGAAGATGGCTTGTATAAAGGATAGAAGGGTCGATTTATTAATTAGTTAAGAATATCCCGTAAAAATTTGAAATTCACGGGACGAGTAAAATATATGAAAATTAAAAAGAATATAATTGCCATTTCTACTCTAGCAATCATCGGTGTACTTGGTTTAGTTGCTGTTAGCTCAGTTTCTGCTTACCAAGGTAATCCTGCTGTAAAAGGACCAAATTATACAGTAGAAAGACATGATGCTATGGAAAAAGCTTTTGCTAATAACGACTACACCGCTTGGAAAAATCTTATGCAAGGTAGAGGTCGTGCAACAGCGGTTGTCAATAAAGACAATTTTGCTAAATTTGCAGAAGCTCACAATCTAGCAGAACAAGGTAAAATTACTGAAGCAGGTGTAATTAGAAAAGAATTAGGACTTGGATTAAAAAATGGAAGTGGACAAAATGGCAATTCTGGCTTTGAACGAGGTCAAGGAATGGGTCATGGAAGAATGACGAGATAGTCTAAAATAATAAAAGGTGTCTATTGTGGGACAAATCCTTCGGTAGATACCTTTTATTGCTTTAGAAAAAAAATAAATAATTGTGCTAAAATTATAATGTATGGGAGATTTAAAAATATTAACTGATGAACAAATTGTAGAATATGTTCGGAATAAAGACAAAGAAACATATGTTGAGATTGTTTTACGATACCAGGATAAATTAATGAGATATTCAAATTCTTTGACTCACGATGAGCAGAAATCAGCTGACATTGTTCAAAATGCTTTTATAAAAGCTTTCATTAACTTAAATAGTTTTAATACAAAAATGAAGTTTTCAACCTGGATATATCGCATCACCCACAATGAAGCAATCAATATAATCATTAAATACAAGCGTGAGGTTCCCCTACCTGATGATATGGATATCATAAGTGATGAAGATATTGAATTGAATTTTTCTAAAGAAGAAATTAAAACAAAAGTAAATAATTGTATTTCAGAAATCCCTCTCATTTATAGAGAACCACTTACACTTTTTTTTCTTGAAGAAAAATCATATGATGAGATTAGTGATATATTGCGATTACCAATAGGAACGGTCGGAACAAGAATTAATAGGGCTAAGAATTTATTAAAAAATATATGTCAAACCAAGAAATAAATATAACTGAAAATGTAATGAACAAAATTAAGAGCGGGAAAGCCAAGATGAAATCCCGATGGTATTTCCTTTTAGGTTCTACAATCGCGACTATTGGAATTGTATTTTTAGTAACTACCTTAGTTTTTTTAATACATTTAATAATATTCTCTCTGAGGACACATGGACCTATGGGAGATATCCGTTATGACCAAATGGTATCTAACTTTCCTTGGTGGGCTCCAGTTATAGCTATTATAGGAGTTAGTTTTGGTATTTGGATATTAAAGAAGTTTGATTTTTCCTATAAAAAGAATTTTATTTTTATAGTTATTGGATTTATTCTAGCTATTATTCTCGCTGGATGGTTTATTGATTATTTAGGATTCAATAATTTTATGGAAAGGGGCCCAATGAGAGGTCTATATCAACAGCAAGACGGTGGTGGAATGAGAGGTCAAGGTTTGAGAAATATAAGATAATTATTGATTAATTTTAAAGTCAAATTAGAGCTTGACTTCTTTTTATTGTTAGTATATCATTCAAATGTAGGTTTGAATGACTTATAATAAATTTATGAAAATAAAACACATTGAATCACTAGAGGAGTTTAATCTTTTAAAGAGAGCCCACTCATTATTAGTTTTAGATTTCTATTCAGAGGATTGTGCTCCGTGTGAAAAATTAGCGCCCATATATAAAAAAATAGCAGAAATGTTTCCATCAATTTTATTTGCGAAGATTTTTCGTCAAAATAACCGTGAGTTGTCCAAATCTTTAGGAGTAAGTGGTTCACCAACAGTTCTATTCTTTAAGAAAGGAGAGTTACTAGAAGATCGTCTTTCTGGTGAAATAGAGGAAGAAAAGTTTATTAATATTATTAAATCAATAGGAGGAGAAAGTATCACGACAGAAAATACTGAAATTGAAATTATCCCTAAATATGATTTATGTATTATTGGTAATGGCCCTGCCGGTCTTTCTGCTGCACTATATGCTGCTCGTTATAAATTAAATCTATTACTAATTGGAGATTTACCTGGGGGGTTAATGACTTCCTCCCACAAAATTTGTAATTTCCCATCAGAAACTGAAATATCTGGAATGGATTTAACTAAAAAAATGACAGACCAGATTCTTTCTTTAAATGTTCCTCAAAAGAAATTCACAAGAGTTAATGTAATAAAAACAATTAGTTCTTCTTATAAACTTGAACTATCCAATGGTGAAGTTATTGAATCTAAAACTATATTATTAGCTACAGGGACGAATCATCGGCATTTAGGATTACCTAATGAAGAATCTTTTATTGGAAGAGGTGTATCATATTGTGCAACTTGTGATGCAGATTTTTATACAGATAAAATTGTTGCAGTAGTTGGAGGTAGTGATAGTGCAAATACAACTTCCTTATATCTTGCTCAAGTGGCAAAAAAAGTCTATCAAATATACAGAGGAGAAAATCTTCGGGGTGATGTAACTTGGATTGATCAAGTTAAAAACAATAATAAAATTGAGATTATTTATAATACTAATATTGTTGAAATAATTGGAGAAAAACAACTCACAGGCCTAAAACTAGATAGAAAATTCAATGGCCAAACCGAAATAATTTTAGATGGTATTTTTGTGGAAATAGGCTCTAAGCCCGATCCAATTTTAATAGAACAATTATCATTAGATACAGACAAAGAAGGTTATATCGTAACGAAACAAGATCAAACAACCAGTATACCTGGCATCTGGGCTGCAGGAGATATTACAACTAATTCAGATTCTTTTAGACAAATCATTACTGCTTGTTCTGAGGGGGCAATAGCAGCTTCGAATATTTTTAAATATATTCAATCAAGAAGAGAATACAAAATATGAATAATGTAATAAAAAAACAAAAGATGGAATTATTGGCAAAAAAACTAAGAGTAGCAGGTGACCCAAGTAGATTAAAAATTCTTTGCCTTATCTTTAGCGATAAAAAAGTTTGTGTTTCAGATATTGCTAAAGAATTAGGTATGGGTGTCGCAATCACATCACATCACCTGCAATCACTAGCGAAAGAAGGTTTACTAGAATCAAGTCGAGATGGTAAGAAGATCTGTTATTCCCTATCCAAAAATGATATAGTGACAGATTTAAAAAAGTTTATATGTCGGTATAAATAAATTAATAATAAAAGTATAATTATATGAATCCAAAAAATAAAAAAGTTATCGTTTATTCAACAACAACATGTCCATACTGTATTTATGCAAAAGAATTTTTTAAAGAAAATGGCGTTTCATTCATAGATAAGAATGTCTCTATTGATCGTGAGGCCGGAGATGAAATGGTACAAAAGAGTGGACAAAGAGGCGTCCCAGTTATTGATATTGATGGAGAAATTGTCGTAGGTTTTCAACCAAATATTTTCGAGAAATTATTAAATAAATAAAAGGTTATGTCTAAAAAAAATACTAATAATACAAGGTTTTATTTATCCATATTAGGGATTGTAGCTTTTGTTTTCTTGTTAATAGTTTTCTTGCCTTATTATGCTAATACAAAATTAAGTGGAGGAGAATTTTTAAGTAAATATAACCAAACCCAAAATGCCTTAATTATAGATGTTTGAACACCTGCTGAATTTGATGCAGGTCATGTAGATAAGGCTATTAATATTGATTTCGAAAATCTAAATTTTAAGAGCGAAGTTAACAAACTAGATAAGACAAAAACATATTTCATTTATTGTCGTTCAGGGAATAGATCTGGGCAAGCTTTTTCTATCATGAAAGGATATGGAATCAAAAATATATACGATCTAGAGGGAGGTATTGTTTCTAATACGGATATTACTCTTTTGCCTACGGCAAGCATTATTAATTAAAAAATTAAATTATGAAATTTCAAAAAAATGAAAGTATCATAGATAGATTAATAAGAATAATATTGTCATCAGTATTATTCATATTAGCTTTCTATTGGTCACACGGCGTGTTGCAAATAATACTTTATATTCTGTCTTTAATAATGTTAGCTACTGCTATTTCTGGTTTCTGTGCTTTATATAAGATATTGAATATCAGTACCAAAAAAAAATCAGACGAACCTATCTCAAAAATAATCATTAGTATATTCGTAGTTCTCTTTATGGCTATCTTAATTGGAGGTATTTATTTTAGTAATTTCTTTACTAAAAAAATATTTATCGAAGATTATAACCAAATGAATCAATATTATAAACAAACTTTGTTTTACACAGGGCAAGATAAGAGAATAGAAGCTGTAGATAATTACAAAAAGCTGGTTATTGAATATAATATATTTAAATCTAAATATACACAGTATCATCCATATGCTGTTTCTCTCGATAAAGAATTCAATAATGATTTAACAAAAGTTTCAATCCTGATTGTTAATCTTAAAGATAAAGTGACTACTGGAGATTTAAAATCTGCTCATGTTGATTTAGAACAAGTAAGACCTATATTCCAAGATATTTTAAAAAGAGATGGATTCTCAATGTTAGCCATTACACTTGTAGATTTTCACGATACCATGGAAAAAATAATTTCCACAGCTGATGCGAAAGATGTTGTGGGGACATTTGCTGTTTATGGAGAAGTTAGTGATAAATTGAAAGCAGTTGAGGAAGTAGTCAATGATAGCGAAATACAAGTGATAAGAATTAAATTAGAGGAATTATTAGTTTTGGCTCAAAATAATAAGCCCTTAGAGTTATCCGCAAAAGCCGCTGAATTAAAAAATGCTTTTGTTAAGGTATATCTTAAAAGAGGATAATTGAGAAGTTTAAATGCACCCATATATATTTGTACAATAAAAAGTAGACACCAAAAGTGCCTGCTTTTTGAGGTACAGATCTTTAGGGAATTTTGTAATTGGAGGAGACAGGGAGACTGTGATTACACTTTTCGACCTCGACTAAAACTTTTTCGTCAAAAAGTTTTGTCTGGTCACCAGCTCGTCTATTTTCTCTGGTGAAAAAATATGACTCCGCCTAGAAAATTTTTTATCTACACCAGAAAATCTACCGATACAGAAGATCGGCAAGTTAGAAGCATTTCGGATCAACTGGCCGAATTAAAAGAATTAGCGTTGAAAGAACAAATTGAAGTTGTAGATATTTTCGTGGAGAAACAAACTGCTAAAGCACCGGGTCGGCCAGTATTTAATGAAATGCTTCTCCGTATCGAAGCAAATGAGGCGAGCGGGATTTTAGCGTGGCACCCAGACAGATTAGCGAGAAATAGTGTTGATGGCGGAAAAATAATATATTTGCTCGATACGGGCGTGATTTCCGAGCTAAAATTTCCAACTTTCTGGTGTGATACTACGCCACAAGGTAAGTTCATGCTTTCCATTGCTTTCTCTCAATCCAAATACTATATCGATAACTTATCGGAAAATATCAAGCGTGGACACAGAAACAAAGTGAAAG
>JBBRJM010000037.1:0-6668 GCA_038219305.1 Minisyncoccia bacterium
GCACTAACCATCGATGCACCAAAGATAAATAATAAAAAGGAGAATGTAATAATTTTTAGAATTTTCATATAGTTTGATTAATAAAATTGATTAATAATTAATAGAAACGATTAGTTTCATTATAGCAACAAATGAGGAGCATAAGCAAACAGTTTATTAACTTTTGCTTAATGCCCGAGTGCTGTTGCTATATGAGGTTTTTAAATTAATTGTTATTCTATTAACAAATAAATTAATTTCGTAACAAAAAAAACATCACCCTTAAATTAAAAGGGTGATTTATTTTTATTTTACCGGCTGTCTTTTGAATATAACCTCAGAAATTGCCGGCCCACCATTATAGGTTATTGGTTTTTGGAGGATTAATTCCTCTAAAGAAACCGTTATGTCATTTAGTTGTGAACCCAACAATATTTGGGTTCTATTCTTTCTAAATGACCATTCAGTTCTGAGAGTTGATTCCCCCCCGGACGTCACTCCCGTCATCCAACCGTCACTACCAAACACATATACTATATTTTTTTGGACATCATCTCGAATCAAGGTAGTAATTTCTGTTCCTTGATAAATCTTAACAGAAATTTCATACCATTTTTCATGGGTGAAAATTCCATAAACCGACGTTTTCCAATCCCCTACTTTAATATTTTTTTTCATTTCTACCGAAACCAGACTGCCTCGGACTGCTTTTAATGAAAATAAAGTATCTTTAAAAAGAGGAACTTCGAAAACATTATTGGATTTTGCCATTTTGCCATTAATTAGGCAATATTCAGCGTTTTCTGAAACCCAAGAAACCCTGATTGTATCACCATATGGCACCTCACCCTCAGGCGAGATTTTTAGTTCAATCATTTTTGGCTGAACTACAACAACTGGCGGATCATCGATCGGAACCAGTTGATTTTTTTCGCTGCAACCCAAAATGGTGAGGCAGGAAAACAATACCAAAAAATTTTTCATATTATTAATTTTTTAATTTTTTACTCATATTAAGTATGAAATATCCTGATGTCATTGTCAATCATAATGTGAATAATAGGTGGATAAAATTTAGAATCAATTTTGATGATTTCAAGAATATACTCAAACTAAAAACAGCACTATGTAGTGCTGTTTTTAGTTTGAGTACTATTATTTTGCAGGGATTACTTCTCCAGCTGATTGATGTCCCCTATCTAATAATATGTGAATCCAATTAGTATTAGGAGCCACCAAGACATCAGCAGATGGCTTTCCAACACCATAATAAGCCTTTGTTCCCAGAATAGATGGAGCTCTATGAAATGATTTCCATTCGGCCAATGTTATATTATTTACAGCCTCTACTATCTTTTTTGCTATGGTCTGTTGAGTATCAATTCGAGTCGCAATTACTTCAATGTTATGTGAGTAAATAGTTACTACAAATTTATCACCTGATTGAATACTTGGACCAATAATGTACTGATCAACACTGTATGTCGGATTTAATCCCGCATATGTATGCATATCTAGAGTAATTGACGGTGGAATTCGAGCTGTTGGAGAAGTAATTTTATCACTACAAGTAACTGTAAAAGTTTTTGTTTCAGCTAATGTGTAAGGATTATTTTTTGCATATACATTATAACCAGTTCCTGAACCACAATCTTTTTTATCGGGCCCGTAAGTACAATTACATTCAGCTGCATTTTCAGAATCCCAAGTAACTATTACTTTTCCATCTTTCTTAATTGCTTCTGGGTTTTTACCATTAGCCCAAATTTTGACAGAAGGAACTAGTGCTTTAACTACAGGAACAGTCGGATAAGCTTTATAGAAACAGGCTTTATAAATATCTGGAGCAGGATCACCTCCGAAGGTATCGCTATCACAAGAAATACTATTTGTTATTTCTTCTTTCAATTTGAAGAATGGCTTACAACCATATTGGACATCAGCTTCTCCATCAAATGAACAAATACCACCTTCATTACTACATTTGACATATCCAACTGGAGGATTACAGCCAGTGACTATAAAAGGAAGATCAAATACATTTTTATAAACCTGAGTTCTAATAGTATAATTAAGAGTCGAAGTATGATTAACTTTCATAATGAAATTACCACCATCTTGTGGTGCAGTGAAGTAAGCACTAGAATAAAATGTTTCTCCTTTTCTTGTATTATGATCCATTACGGTTTGACCAACACCAAAGTATGAACGATCCGGACCAAGTATTTGTGCTATCATTAAATTACCTGAGGTATTCCTGTTTGAACACATTTGATCCTGAACTAATGTAGTTAATTGCATTTTTTCACCAGGATCGTAAACTTTATTTAAATTTATTGTTACATAAATATTACTTCCTCCTGGGTCTGAATAAAAGAGAGCATAGGTTGTCGCATCAGCCTTGTGGACAGGGAAAAGAATAAACAAACCTAAAACAAATATAAATCCGAATAAAAACTTATTGATTAATTGTTTCATTTTCTTTTTTCTTTAAACTAATAAAGTATCCGGCAATTCCTACGACAATAAGAATACCAAAACCGATTAAAATTGTTTTAGTCGAACCTTGTGATCTTTCTACATCATCCTTATCTGGTGAAGATACAAAAGATAGAAATTTCTGATCAAGAATATTACCACTTGGATCTTGTAAAGAAAGCGTAACTTGTAGATTCTGACAGTTATTTATAATAGGAGCAGATAAATCAATTTTGCCACCGGTTGTCATATCGGTCATATCTTTTTTAATTGGCGTGATACATTCTTTATTTTTATTATCAGTCATCTTAGCGAGGAGAGTCACAACTGGCTGAGTTGATGGACCAAATCGGCTCCCAAAGAAACCGTCAGCTGATGGAGACCAGACAAAAGACAAAGTAGCAACATCATTTTTATTATAACTATCTTTATCGAGAGAGAAATTTTGAATTGTTGCACTAATTCCTCGTAAAACATAGTGAGCTGTAATATAATTTGAATATATATCTCCTGATTTGAGAGCTATTTTGATATCATATGCCTGAGCTTTCGTAGCTTTCGGCAACACTAGAGATATAGTTTTTTTCTCACCTGCATTAAAACTAATCGCTCCTATGTCTCCACCCTCTTGTGTAACCAATTGGCCATAGACTGTTCGTATATGAGTCTCATAGGATGGTGAAACTGACATAACTTTATCAGAGGTGTTGCTAACAGTACAAGTTAATTTAATATTTTCTGTTTTCTCAATATCCACTCCTTGAGTCAAATTATATTTAGGACTATCTTTCTCATCAACGACAGAAAGATAACAACTCTCAGGGGAGATTTGAACCATATTGGCTGTGGCTGTTAAGTTGACCTTACCAGGAATAGCAATCCCGAGAGGTAGACCACTTTCTTTCTTTGCTTCGATCATTAATGAATATTCACCCGATAAACTTACAGGAGCAAGATATGAGATTTCGCGCAAGAGAGAACTATTAGCACTTAAACTCAATACTTCCGGATATATAAACTCATCGGCAAGAAATTGTCCGTCTGGTGTATCTTTGAGTAGACTCACTCCATAACGAACACCAGCTTGAACTCCTTCTCCATTTGAAAGTTCGAAGGAAAGATTTATTTGATTTCCCTTTTGAGAAGTGATTTTAGCATCGTAGATATTAACATCAGCGATGACAATTGATTTTGGAGATGAAGATTCTTCTCCTTTGACTGGAGTTGATAATAAAAGAGAGCCTATAACTAATAAACTTATGGAAAATATTTTAAATAGATTCATGTGTTTTAGCAAAAAATGCTTTACTTAAATTTTTCGCTGTTAAAATAATAATAACAACCTGATTACTTATTATTATATCACGGATTATGTTTTATAGAAAAGTTATTCACACTCGACAAAATTAAAAAGAGGCCACTTCCTTGCGGAAGTGGCCTACTTTTCTCTTCCCTCTAATTCTCTTCATTCAATCCCAAAATAAAAAAGCGTGCGAAGTAATTAAACTTCACACGACTCTCTTTATTTTTTCTTGGCTTGTTAAGCCAGTTTTTTGTTTTAGTTAACGCTCGAATCTATCAAGAATAGTTCCACCCCTTTCGCTACGGGTGAAAACCTTTTCTGATAGTGTGTATTTGTATCTGACTCCCCCTATTTTGATAGAGTCAGAGGCAATCCACGTCCAGCTTCCTGCTCCATCCTTCTTACCTTCTTTGTCAAACAGAGTATAAGTAAAATCTGTTTTAAAAATTCTGCGGTCTGTTTTTTCGGAATCAGTAAGATTAACAAAATACCATTTATTCTCGTAGATGTATTTTATTTCTACAAGACCCCATCCTATACCCGACAAAGTGTCAGTTCTGGTCGGAATCAATTTCGTCACAACATTTATCAAATAATCTTTATTAATATCCGAAATCGGATAAGTTAGAATCGTTCCTGACACGGGAATAGTTATCCCATTAACAGTAGCTGATTCCAACATCCTTCCAGGCATAGCGTTAATGACGAGAGTTAACCCCGTCCCCTCAGTTATTTTTGATTTAACTGCCGGGAGGACAGTTAAATAATCACCCATCACCTCAATGGTGAATTCCTTTGGAGGTTCTGGTTTCGTCACAACATTTAACAAATAATTGTTACGAGGATTAGATATCGGATAAGTCAGAACCGTTCCTGACACGGGAATAGTTATCCCATTAACAGTGGCTGATTCCAACACCCGTCCAGGTAAAACGGTGATGACGAGATCTAAACGCTTCCCTTCTATTACTTTAGATTTAACAGCGGGGATTACCGTTAAATAATCACCCACAACCTCTACAGTGAATTCCTTAGGAACCCACGGCGGAGGTGGTGCTGGTTTGTCCAACACCTTTTCTCCGCATGAAATTAGCATGCAAAGAAAGAAAACAAAAAATAGTGTTTTCATAATATATTAGTTTTAATTTTTTTAAAGAAGTTTATTTTACCTTTATTATATGACAGAAAAATAACCCTGTCAATATAGATGGGGATAACGGGGGGATAACTCCCACACCCATATTTTTATTGCAGGCTTTTAGATATCCTTATTTTAAGTTGATATAATGCTCTGCCGTCCTTTTTTAGAGAATACTCTCTATTCCTAGCATCATCTTCACTAAAATAAGATTCATAATATTTAAGTTCAAATGGACGGCGACCTTTAGTTGATAATACTTTACCAGTATTATGTTCTAAAAGCCTGCGTCGTAAATCATTGGTTGAGCCAATGTAAATATTATTATCTTTTTTACTTTTTAAAATGTATAGGTAATACATCTATTAATTATATGATTTATGACTTTTACCACAAAAAATAGCACATAAGTGCTATTTTTTGTTTTTGATTAAAAATTATTTACATTTCAATTTAGAATCAACCGTGATTTTGCTATTGGCCGGCACAATACAATTTGAGGAGACTCCATAACCACTTGCCCAATTGTCTTGTGGAACACTACCCACAAACTCTGGTTCAGAGCAAGCTTTACCCTTAGAAACATGCGTAGTTCCTGTTCCATCAATTTGACTGAGGTTAGTACCATTAAGAACAAATGAGACATCAAAATATTCATCCTGTACGGCTGGCTTATCCAGACAAACTCCAATGTTTACCTGATTTTGATAGCCAGGGAAATTAAATTCATACGCAGCAAGGGTTTGATCTGAAATATGATTTGCCGTTGAAACTGGAGGAGTTGGAGTTGGAGTAGGGAGGGGAGTTGGGGTTGGCGTTGTCGCGCCCTGCTCATCCGTACAAGTCACATCAAAAGTAGTCTTAATATAAATAGGGATTGGAAATGGATCAGATTTAACAACATCCCCCACAAATTTTTCACCACTTCCACAAGATTGTGTTCTCCCCTTTTGGTCAACGTAAGTACAAGTACAAGATTTTGCATTTATAGTTTTCCACCTAACATCAACATCGGCACCTTTTTCTACTGGAGATGGATTTTTTGAGTTATTAATAAAAACTTGAACTGATAAAGGATCGGGAGTAGGATCGGGAGTAGGATCACCTGTATTTCCAGAATTATCTTCAGCAACAAAATAAGGAAGGCTGATTCCTCCAGATCCACCACTATTACCATAGATTCCAAATGACCCATTAAATGAAACTGAGTATTCACCTACGGCACTTTCACCAATAAAATTAGTTGGGCCCGCTATACCAGCTGAGTTTGCAAGCTCTATACTATCAGCCCAAAGACTAATAGGATCTATTGTCCAACCATTTGAACCACAACCACCTCCTTGATATTCACCACTTGGAGTTATTATTGCACCAGGTACATATGGTCCTGGGTCTAGAGTTGCACTGAAAGTTACACTACACTCATATGCGTACACCGAAAAAGTATCAGCTTTGACATTATGAGTTGGTATCAGCGAAATGGAAAGTAAAATAAATAGAAAAATAATACTCACTGGCATATTTGTTGTTGAAATCTTTTTCTTTTTATAAATAAATATCCCGATAATAAGAATGAGTAATATAACAATGTAGATAATTATATTATTTGATTTTTTAACTGATTTTGTTTCTACACTAAAACTATTTTGATCTAATATTTTACCATCACTATCTTTCAAAATAATTGTGACTTTTGGATTTAAACAATCATTTGTAATAGAGATTGGTAATTCTGTTTTAGGATTTGTATAATCTGAAACAATAGATTTT
>JBBRJM010000038.1:0-6610 GCA_038219305.1 Minisyncoccia bacterium
ACTTATTTTTCCACCTGAAGGGAAGAGTATTCCTGATAACATTTTTATTGTTGTAGATTTACCAGCTCCATTTGGACCTATAAATGCTATTCTTTCACCTCTTTTTACTTCAAAAGAAATATTAGATACAGCTGTAATATTCCTAATCTCAGGATAAAATAAATTCTTAATCCACCCAACTTTAGGATTTTTTACTGGGAAAGTAAAATCTTTTAATAAGTTTTTTACTGAGATTATGTTCATATTTAAACTGTACCACAAAAAAGTAATGGTTTAAAGTTATCAAAACAAACAAGATATAGCAATTAAAAAACCACCACATGTTTTTTAATTGCTATATCTTTTTACATTTTTCAAAACTAATTAAACCTAATAAATTTACACTTTTAAAACATCCCCCATATTCTTACGCTATAGCGTAAGAATATGGGGGATGTTTATAGTTTGTAGCTAGTTTCGAGTTTGAATGTTTTGATTGAATTTTTAAGCCCGATTGATTTTACATAATCTAAAAATTCTTTTGGAAGGGGTGAGGGACCGACCCAGACACTTTTTTGAATCATAACAAAACCAAATTTTATGAGTGTACGACGGAACCAATCCCGTTCGCTTTTTTTATCTTCTGGTATGTCATAAAGGAGAAGTAAATTCTTAGGACCAGAATTTTCCACGCTTTCAAAATTTCTTAGTATTGGTTTTTTGTATTTTTTATTTTCTAAATATTTTTTCCCATTTTTATTTAATATATAGCTATCGTTTTCTTTATCTATAAGTCCGTTTTTATAAAGATCAAGAAACCCATTTCTTACTGATTGTTTTTTCTTATTATTAAAAACGGGTAACATCAAGGCATTCATAGGTATCCCTTTGTAATAAAATTTTGTAGTATTGAGAATCTCTAATATTTCTTCTTTTATTGTCATACAATATATTATATCATCCTAACTATTTTTACGCTATAGCGTAGAAATAGTTAGGATGGATTAGTGGGGAGGGGTGTAAGAGTTAAGACATGGTGGACACGTGCAAGACATTGACAGGGGGCTCGTGGGGGGGGTAAAATGAGGGTATTAAAAATAATTTTATAGAAGGTGAATCAAATTTATGGGACTAGAAGATATAAGAGCAGCTAAAGGATTAATAAGAGATATCAAAATAGAGAAACTAGATAAAGTTGGTGAACATAGAAAAGCATTAAAAGAATTGGAAGAATTGGGTGTCAATAAAAATAAGCCTGATTCTATTCAAAGATCTGAAACATACAAAGAAGTGCTTGGACCAATAGAGGATGAAATTAAAAAAATTGCTGAGAAAATTTTAAAACTAAGAGGAGAAAATGATTTACAGCCAAGTAGACGAGAGATCTTGATAGATAGAAAAAACAGACTTCAAAATATCTTGAGTATTATAAGCAATAAATGGGATAAATTAGTAGAGGTATATAAGAGTAGAGGAGGTGTTTTTAATAACTCAGAAGAATATAAAATAACCCGCGAAGATCATGATAGATGTGTAAAATTAATAAATGAAACTTGCGTTGAAATTGATAAGATTGATGGGAAATCTCAATAGATTAAAAATTATTTAAATTTAAAAAATCCCGCAATTGCGGGATTTTTTAATATCATTTTAATTTTTTATTTAAATTATAGGGAACCAAAAGGCAACCAGTAGGGGGACGATTATGAGTGCAATGATATTTAAGATTTTAATCATTGGGTTAATGGCAGGGCCGGCGGTGTCTTTGTAAGGGTCACCGACTGTGTCACCTGTGACTGCGGCTTTGTGTGCATCAGAACCTTTGCCACCAAAGTTTCCAAGTTCAATATATTTCTTTGCATTATCCCAGGCACCACCACCGGAAGTCATAGAGATTGCAAGGAAGATTCCTGTGACGATTGATCCAACAAGAAGTCCACCGAGTGCCTCAGGTCCTAGAATGAAACCAACAAGTATTGGAGTCAGTACTGGGATAAGAGCCGGAAGAATCATTTGTTTGATAGCACCAGTTGTGACGATATCAACGCAAGTTTTGTAATCAGGTTTACCTGTACCGTTCATGATACCTTTGATTTCACGGAATTGTCTTCGAACTTCTTCAACAACTTTTCCGGCAGCTTTTCCGACAGCTTCCATACATAGGGCACCGAAGTAGTAAGGGAGAAGTCCTCCGATTAAGAGTCCAGCAATAACTAGCGGATTACCTAAATCAAAATTTAATGTATGTCCCAAGTCTGCAAACTCTTGTGTGTAAGATGAAAACAAAACTAATGCAGCAAGACCTGCGGAACCAATAGCGTAACCTTTAGTCACTGCTTTAGTTGTGTTGCCAACTGCATCAAGTGGGTCAGTGACATTTCGAACGGCAACGGGCAGTTCTGCCATTTCAGCGATACCTCCAGCATTGTCAGTAATAGGTCCGAATGAATCGATAGCTACGATGATACCAGTTAGGGAAAGCATAGACATGGCAGCAATTGCAACTCCATATAATTCTCCAAAATGATACGATGCTAAAATTCCAAAGACGATTGAAAGAAGGGGAAGAGCTGTCGACTTCATAGAAATTGCTAATCCTTGAATGACGTTTGTGCCATGTCCGGAGACTGAAGCAGCGGCAATAGATTTAACAGGATAGTATTTTGTTGAAGTGTAATATTCTGTAATAACAATGATGAGTGCGGTGACAATTATTCCAACAAGAGCACTCATATATAGTGAATTAACTGAATAAACAGTATTGCCTTCCATTAGCCATTTCGTTATAGGGTAGAAACCAATGGCAGATAATATTGCAGAAACAGCAAGACCTTTATAAAGGGCACCCATGATATTTTTATTTTTACCAAGGCGAACAAACCAAGTACCAATGATAGTAGAAATTATTGAAACTCCACCAATTGCTAGTGGATAAATAATAGCATTATCAAATCCAGATAAAACAAGTGAACCAAGTAACATTGTAGCAACAGAAGTCACAGCATATGTTTCAAATAAGTCAGCGGCCATACCAGCACAGTCTCCAACATTATCTCCAACGTTATCTGCAATCACTGCAGGGTTTCGAGGATCATCTTCTGGAATGCCAGCTTCTAATTTACCAACAAGGTCAGCACCGACATCGGCGGCTTTGGTAAATATTCCACCACCTAGTCTGGCAAAAACTGAAATTAAACTTGCACCAAATGATAGACCAATGAGTGATTTAACAGCAGAAGCTCCAACGAACTTTGTGGCGATTAAATAAAAGACGGTCACACCAAGTAAGGCAAGACCAACAACTAGAAGTCCTGTAACAGTTCCACCTTTGAAGGCTACATCAAGAGCTTCTTTCAAACCTTTCTTAGCTTCTTCTGTAGTTCTAACATTGGCACGAACAGAAACGTTCATACCAATATAACCAGCGAGGGCTGAAAGAATGGCACCGAAAAGGAAACTGATAGCCATCATCCAACCAAGCATTGGCACAAAACCAATGATTAGAAATAGAACGACGGCGATAACAGCGATAGTTTTGTATTGACGATTTAAGTAAGCACTGGCACCTTCTTGGATGGCTTTGGCAATGGCTTGCATCTTGGCATCACCTGTACCTTTTTTTAGAACAACTCTAATTAGAAATAGACCGTACAATATTGCGATGACTGAGGAGACAAGGGCAAAAATAATAAATGGATTCATATAAGATTAGTAAGCTAGTACCTAGTGACTAGGCGCTAGTAATAAATATTTAATAATAATTTTGATAATGGTTTAGTTTGTATTGGAATAGCTCTTCTCAGATGATACGGATATTTTTTTGGTAAAAAATTCCTCGTGCTCGGCTCGACAGCCTCGCAATTTCCTCTGATAAGACTATTCCTAAACCAACATTTCTAGCTACTAGTCACTAGCACCTAGAACCTAATCCTTAATTCGTTCCGTCATCAACGATACCATCGTCGAGAACGTCGTCACTTTCAGTATCGGCAGAAACAGCTGGGACAGTGGCTTCAGAACTTTTAATATCTATTCTCCATCCTGTTAGTTTGGCAGCTAGACGAACATTCTGTCCACCTTTGCCAATTGCGAGCGATAATTGATCATTTGCGACTTCAACGATGGCTTTATGTTCATCAGCCAGAACTTCAATACCAAGAACATTGGCAGGTGATATAGCGCTGGCGATATAGGTAGCTGGATCGGCAGACCAAGGAATTATATCTATCTTTTCGCCATTTAATTCACCCATAACAGTTGTGACTCTGATTCCTTTTTGACCAACACATGAACCGACTGGATCAACATGTTCGTCGTTTGAGTAAACAGCGATTTTGGAACGATTGCCCGGTTCACGAGCAATAGCTTTTATTTCAACAACACCAGAGGAAATTTCAGGAGCCTCGAGAGCAAACAAACCTTCGATAAGTTCTGGATGAGTACGAGAAATTTTCAAATTAACACCTCTAGGAGTTTCTTCGACAAGATAAAGATATGCTTTAATCCGATCACCTCGCTTGTAGAATTCACCGGGAATTTGTTCTTCAGGTAAAATTATACCAGTGGCTCGGTTGAAGTCGACATAGACAATACCACGTTCAACTTTTGAAATATAACCATTGATAATTTCTCCTTCTTTACTGCCATATTCTTCAATAATCGCTCCACGTTCAGCTTCGCGAATTTTCTGGATAATGACTTGTTTAGCTGTTTGGGCTGCGATTCTTCCATAATCATCCTTATTTTCCAGAGGGAAAATTATTTCTTCTTCTAATTTGGCATCACTTTTAATTTTCTTGGCATCTTCGATTAAAATGTGATGTTCTTCGTTGAAACGAATTCTTTCATCGTCTTCAGCGATTTCTTCTTCTTCGTCACTTTCTTCGGTCATTCTGACAATTGAATCATCAACGACAATTTTAATTTGATAAAATTCCATTTCTCCTGATTCAATATCTATTTTGTTTCGGATAATCTGGCCTTTTTTCCCGTAATCTTTT
Source organism: Minisyncoccia bacterium (assembly GCA_038219305.1). Classification (GTDB taxonomy): domain Bacteria; phylum Patescibacteriota; class Minisyncoccia; order Phycocordibacterales; family UBA9973; genus UBA8515. Next base: position 4,980 of record JBBRJM010000038.1, read on the forward strand.
TTGTAAGCTGCGGCTAGGGCTTGTTCTATTGCATCAACAATCTTTTCGCGAGGAATTTTTCGTTCCTGTTCGAGTTGTTCGAGTGCTGACTTCATTGATTTGAGATCCAACATATATATAATTACGAATTATTGATTACTAATTACTAATTAAAATCAAAAACTCGTTTTTTATTAAATTTTACTTACTATTAAATTTTCTTTACCTAAATCATACTCTGATGAGACGATTTGGGAAAAATAAAAGCCCGGTTCGATGACGGACTTATTCAACTTGTATCTTACTATAAATCAATTAGAGGGTCAAATCGATTTGTAGGTAAACTTTGCTTATCCCACTCAAGTATTTAATCTGGGGAAAAGTACACTAGACTTTCCAAAATATGTTATAATTAATAATAGTTATTTTTTTTATTATTAAATGTATTACACAATGTATATGAAAAATTTATTAAAACGTTTTCTCTTTGTTTTTGTTCTCTCATTATTTATTTCAACTTCTGTATTTGCGGCTACCGCTACTCCTGCTCCAACTGCTCCCAAAGAAACAGCAAAAACTACAATTCCGGGAACTGTAACTATTTTAGCTCAAGTAAATATTCAAAAAGCTAAAATTGTTAAACAAGAAGGAAATGTTTTTAATCTTTCTTTTTCTTTTGCAAATGGAAAAGGTATTCAAACAGGAGTTAAATATGGAGTTAGACTTGTGTCTATCTCTAATAAAACTCAAACTACAATAGATGAAAAAATATACGATGAATCTCTAGTTCTATATGAAAATTCTACAACGCCAGTAGAAATAGTTTATACGGCTCCTGCTACTTTAAATGGAACTTATATGATTTTTTTGACAAGCAGAAGTGAATCCGGTTTCCCTTATTCTTCAGCAAATTTAGGAGAAGTTAAAATTGTTTCTTCAACTAAAGGTCTCGAAATACTACCAAAATCTTGTTCTCTTTCTGTTTCAGATGAAAAAGACTCTCCAAAATATCAATTAAATCAAACCGTAGATATTGCATCCACAGAAACTTTCTCACTTACTTGTACTGCTATTAATAGTGGGGAGAATGAGGCCCAAGCTATTCCAACCTTTATAACTAAGGATAAATCTGTCTTTGGTGAAATAGTCATAACTGACACTGGAAGTGTTACCCCAATAACTTTTAAAGCCAAGGAAACTAAAACTTTTTCTGTCACCGTTCCTAAAAATACAAAGGCTGGAATGTATTACACCACTTTACAATTAGGCCAAGGTGGAACACTTTCAAACCCTGTCAGTTTCAGTTATATAATGAGAGGAACAATTGCTTCTATCCAAAATCTATTTTTAGATAAGGATTATTACGAAGAAGGTAGCACTGCCAATCTTTCTTTTGTATGGAATGTTATCGGTGGTAAATTATTAAGAGGTGAAGCTACCAAAGATGCCCCAATCACACTTGATGCTTCTATTGTTGATAAAAAGGGCAAGGAATGTGCTACTCCTATTACAAAATCTATTGTTTCAGATTATACAAATCCTAAAACAGAATTACCAATCTCTATTACAAATGATTGTTTAAATCCAAAAGTCACAATTATTTTGAAAGATAGTGATGGTAAAATATTAGATCAAAATAGTTTTAGTGTAGA
>JBBRJM010000039.1:0-6605 GCA_038219305.1 Minisyncoccia bacterium
AGCTTGCGTCCGGCACGCCGACCCAATGGCGTGCACCTGTAGACGGAGAATTAAAAAGCTTTTACGTATTTTTCACAATGTTTATTTTAAAAAATGCAAAATAAATATTGTCCTCATAGAGGAAGGTTCTCGGCACCTATATAGATTCCTCATTATCCCAATATCAAATTAAACATATATCCCGTGAACATTATTCCCATACCAACAACCCCAGCAAAAATTAATATCAGCTTTAATTTCATAACTTTCTTGAGAATCATAAATTCAGGTAATGATAATGCTGTTACTGCCATCATAAAGGACAAGGTAGTACCCATAGAAACGCCCTTCTCAGTTAAAACAGAAACTAAAGGTATAACTCCTGCCGCATTAGAATATAATGGAATACCTACAAGAACAGCCAAAGGCACAGCATACCACTTATCACTTCCGGCATATTGAGCCAAGAAATCAGCCGGCATATATCCATGAATCCAAGCACCGACACCAACGCCGATTAATATATATAGCCAAACTTTTTTGACAATGTCTTTAGTATCGTCGATCGCATAACTAATCCTTTCTCGGTGCGAGAGACTCGGCAGATTAACAATATTACTATTTATCTGATTTTGAAGAACAAACGGTTCAACTAATTTTTCAACTTTTAATTTACCGATAATAATCCCAGAAATAATTGAAATTATAAGACCACTGAGCACATAAATTAATGCAATCTTCCAACCGAATAATCCCAAAAGCAAAATTAGAGCGACTTCATTAATCATCGGCGAGGCAATTAAGAAAGAAAAAGTAGTTCCAAGAGGCACACCTGCTTGAATAAATCCCAGATAAAGTGGAATAGCCGAACAAGTACAAAATGGTGTGATAATACCAAGGAGTGAAGCCAACACATTCCCAACATATTTATTTTTATGGGATAATATATCTCTGATTTTCTCTGGCGGTAAATATGAACGGACAATTGAAACAATAAAAATAATAACCGCTAAAAGAATTAGGATCTTAATCGAGTCATAAATAAAATAGTTAACGGCTTCGGCCAATAATGTTTTTGGTGTAATCATAAAAACATTATAAGTTAACCAATCAGATAACAATTGTATAGGATAAAAGATATTCATAATATTTAGGCTTTATTTCCACAAGAGCAACAACAATTCTTATCAATAGAATCTTTTTCTTTTATTTTTTCATCTAAAACATTCTTACAAATAATTTCTTTCAATTTCTCCTTAGTCGGAAGTGTTCCAACAAGGATTGGCTTGCCATCTATTGTTACCACAGGGCTACTCATAATCCCCATTGCGACAATTCTATTAATATCATTACTATATTTAACCTCGTTATCTATTCCAAGTTCAGATGAAACTTCTTTCGTTAATTCAAATAACTTCTTACACTTAGGACAACCAGAACCAAGAACTTCTATTTTTACATTTTTCATATAATTTATATTATTGATTTTGTTAGGGCTTGTTGATAATCACAAATGACTTCATTATTGCGAGAATAAAGAATTCTATTCCCCTCTCGACGATTATTTAATAATTTTAAATCTTTTAAAACCTTTAAATGATGTGAGGTTAAATTTTGTGGCAATTTTAAATGTGGATGTATTTCACAAGCACATTTTTCACCATTTTTTAAAAAAACCAAGATGGCCAAGCGGTTAGGTTCAGCAATGGCAACTAAATATTCTTTTATTCTAATCTTCTTATTCATATACTATATCAATCTATATTGATATAGTATATGAATCTGCTAATAATAGCAAATATTGTAATATATCCATTTTTCAGTTATAATCGGTAAGTTAATTACATTTGCGGGGTTAGTTAAATGGTATAACTCTAGTTTTCCAAACTAGTGTCAGGAGTCCGATTCTCCTACCCCGCACAAAAATGTGAGCCAAAAAGAGCAATCTTAATTGCTCTTTTTCACTTTTGTGAGACGGAGTGCTGTTTTGCTAGTAAGCAAAACCACGAGTCGGGGTTGCGAAAATTTCGAGCGACGGCGAGAAATTATTTGTGACCAAAAGAAAACAGGTAATGAAAATTGCCTGTTTTTGTGAGGTAGTAAGTAAGATGCTTTGCTTGTGTAGGAGAATTGGAAATCTTTTCGTTTTTTGATGTTAATCAAAACGAAAAAGTACAATGAGATCTAATTTCTTGAGTAAAATCAGAGAATAATATTTTCAATAACTTTCACTTTGGCACGACGATTACTAATATCAAGATAAACAACCAACAAATCAAATTGCCAGACCGTGTTACCAAGTCGATTATGAATTAGATACGTCTGAATAGTCTTTGAGAGTCTTCGTACTTTCCACATATGCATATTATCTTCCGGACGACCAGTTTCATATGAAACAAAATCAATTGAAGGAACCTTTTTTGATTTTACCTCAACAAAGAAATATTTGTTATCCTTCATAGCAATTATATCTATTTCTCCCCATTTCTTTGTATAATTTCTTTCTAAAATCTTAAACTTGTGTTGAACCAGAAATTTACAAGCGATATCTTCGCCAACTAGACCTATTTTTTGAGTATCTGAAGTAAAATTCTTCATAAAATGAGTTGTTACACATGTAACCTCCATTATTTTGTTTCACGTGAAACAAAATGCTATTTATTGGACACAAATTACATTTTCTAATAATATTTTTTAAAATGTACTTATTCTATATGGCTCAATTTAATATAGATTAATTATAAATGATTATTTGACCTTTTAATAATTTGTCTTTTATAAACAATACACACATAGTTATCCACATATCCACCATAATCTAAGGGTTTTCAATGTTGATAATAGACAGAAAGGTGGGGATAAAAGGACATATTTAATTTTTACTTTGTGCGGATACCGGGAATCGAACCCGAATCTCGTCTTTGGCAAAGACGTGTTCTACCACTAAACCATACCCGCATTTTTATTTGGATAAATTTCCCTTTGATAAATTTATCCAAAATAGTAATTTTCTCTTCAAAAAACTATTAAGTATTATACTTGTTCCAACACCAAAATGCAACTTCCGAGTTTTATGTTTCCCGTTTATAACTTGTGGTTTATAAATATTTTGTCTATATATACCAAGCTGAAAACACCATTTGTCTAAACACTGTTCTATATTCAAATCAGGATAAAGTAAAATACTAAATTTAATATTATTATAATTTAATTTAAAATATTTTATTGAAAAATTAATAAAAATTCTATGCAAATCAAAATCAACATTTGCAAACCTAATAGAACCCTTATCTAAATGATCCCCTTCGCCAGCATAAAGCATTAAACCAGCTATAAACAAAGTGTCTTTTTTATATATTTCATATTCTCTTTTCCCTTCCTCTATAATATCTTCATATTTCTTTTTTAGCATTAAACTCCTTGCAATGTTTAGTTTTTGAATACGTTCTGTGCTTAGTTTAATAACAATATTTGCATTTCTGTTTTTTATATGTTTTGACCATTCTTCATTTTTAAACCAATCACAAAGAGTACTCTTTGAAATACCAAGTTCTTCTTGAATTTGCCTATATGTTTTACCTTCTTTTCTTAATTTAAAAGCAATACCTTTATCCTGTCTCATACTATAAAAGTATATCACAGTGGTTCTGTTTTGAAAAATAATAAAAAGGTGTATAATATATACGTTATCAATTAACAATCGCACCCGTAGTGAAACGGATATCATTCCTGCCTTCGAAGCAGATGTTCCAGGTTCGAGTCCTGGCGGGTGCACAAGCGTCTATAAATCTTCATTTATGATAATTTATAGCTTGTGCAAGATGTAGCGATGCTTTGTCAGTAGACAAAACCGCGAGTCGGGGTCGAGGAATTGTTCTTGTGGTGACATGAACAATATCTTTGACCACAAGACAAACACACAGTTTCAAATGAAACAAGAAACCCAAAATATCATAGATAATTCAAAAATACCTAAATATGTTACACATGTAACAGGAACACTTCGAAAAGCCAATTTTGAAGCTTTTTTAGTCGGTGGATGTGTCAGAGATCTAATAATCAATAAAGAACCCAAAGACTGGGATATTACTACGAATGCTAAGCCAGAAGAAATTATTCCATTGTTTGAAAAAACCGTATACGAAAATAAATTTGGGACAGTAGGAGTTTGTTCACCAAAGGAAATAACTGATGTTTCTCGTGAAACACCAGTTATAGCTGATAATGATGTTACATATGAAACAAAATATAACATTGTCGAAGTCACTCCTTATAGAACAGAAGCAAAATATAGTGATAATCGCCATCCAGATGAAATATCCTTTAGTGACAAAATAGAAGACGATCTAAAAAGACGCGATTTTACTATAAATTCAATTGCTTATGATCCGCATAAAGGACAAATTATTGACCTTTATAAAGGACAAGAAGATGTAAAGGACAAAGTTATTCGAACTGTCGGGAATCCAAATGATCGCTTTCAGGAAGACGCTCTTCGAATGCTCCGAGCTATTCGCTTCTCTACAACGCTTGATTTTGCTGTTTCATATGAAACACTCCAAGCTATATCCGAAAACAAAGATCTCATTAAAAACATATCTTTTGAGAGAATTCGTGACGAATTCACAAAAATTATAATGTCAGACAATCCAGTTGCTGGAATAGGATTATTACAAAAGCTTGGTTTACTAAAATATATAATTCCAGAGCTAGAAGAGGGAATTGACTGTATTCAAGGTGGAGCTCATATATATGATGTTTGGGAACACCTACTTCATGCTCTTGACCATGCAGCCCAAAAAGGATGGCCACTAGAAATCCGTCTTTCAGCTTTGTTTCATGATATTGGAAAACCTAGATCTAGAAGAAATATAAAAACGCCTACAAAGCTAGAGTCCAATTTAACAGGTCCTCGGATGAGGGAGGATGAGGGACCAGACCGCGCCAAATCAGACTCCAGCTTTTCCGGCAAGAAACTATATACTTTCTATGGACATGAAGTAATAGGAACTAGAATGACAAAGATAATAATCGAGAGATTAAAATATTCAAAGAAAACCGAAGAGCTTGTATTAAGTTTCACTAGAAATCACATGTTCTTTTCAGATACAGAAAAAATTACACTTTCAGCTGTGAGACGTATTGTGGCTAGTGTAGGCAAGGAAAATATCTGGGATCTAATGAAAGTTCGTGAATGTGATAGGGTAGGGATGAAAAAAGCCGAAGCTCCAATTCGTTTGCGTAAATACCATGCCATGATAGAAGAAGTTTTGCGTGACCCTATATCTGTAGGGCAACTTGCCATTGATGGTAATTACCTCATCGAGATGTTACATGTGAAACCAAGTCCCCGTATGGGGTGGATTCTAAGTGCTTTGCTTGAAGAAGTTCTAGATGACCCTACAAAAAATACAAAAGAACATTTATCTGAACTCGTGCAATCTCTAAATATGCTCGGCGATAAAGAATTGAAAACACTAGGAGAAAGAGGAAGGGAGAAGAAAGAAGAGATTGAAAAAGAAGAAGTGGATAAATTACACAAAAAGCATGGGGTGAGTTAGAGTAAGGCTAGGCCAGAACCTAATAAGGAAAAAAGAGTGATAAAAGATAAAAATTTGGGAGTTCGAGTTCCAAGGGATTGCTATAAAAAGGAAAAAGAGGACAACAAAAGCTATCCTCTTTTTTATATTTTGGCCTTTAAAATTCAAAAAAGAAATTTCAAAGGAAGAACAATCGTTTCAGGGAGAGACTCATCGGGCGACGAATTCTCTCCCATCAAACTAAACTAAACCTAAACCTAACACTAGATTACACTAATTATCAAAGAAGTAAATCATAATAAGAATACTTGACTTTATTTAGTAAAAATAACCTTAATCTTCAATCTCTACCATGATAGGACAATGATCTGAACCCATATAATCAGATAATGTTATGAATTTTTTGATTTTGTTTATAAACGAGTTATTTACAAAGAAATAATCGATTCGCCAGCCAACGTTGCGGTCACGAGCACGAGTTATTTGATCCCAATATGTATAAACATCTTTTTTATTTGGATATAAATGACGAAAAGTATCCATCCATCCATTATTTACGACTTCGTCCATCCATTCTCTCTCAATCGGCAAAAATCCAGTGGTTTTAGAATTTTCTTTTGGACGAGCGAGATCTATTTCATTGTGTGCCGTATTTACATCTCCTGTAAAAATAACATTGTGGCCTTGTTTTACTAATTTATTTATAAATTTCAAAAAAGCATCATAAAATTCTAATTTATATTTCAATCGCTCTGGCCCTCCACCTCCATTTGGGAAATAACAGTTGATTAGTACAAAATTTTTATAATAAGCCACAAGAGTTCGGCCTTCATCATCAAAATCTTTTATTCCTATTCCATCTTCAACTCTATCTGGTTTCTCTTTTGAATAAATTGCCACACCACTATAACCTTTTCTTTTTTTAGAATATGAAAAATATGAATTATAGCCTTTTAGATTTCTAGTTGCATCATCGAGTTGATCTGGTTCTACTTTTGTTTCCTGAAAACAAACTATATCTGGGTTATTGAAAGCAAATAGGGGAGTAAAATACCCTTGTTTAACTGTCGCTCTTAATCCATTTGT
>JBBRJM010000040.1:0-6393 GCA_038219305.1 Minisyncoccia bacterium
GGCTATCGGACTAGCAGGATATTCATGGCTTGAAGCTGATAAACTACGTAAAGCGATGGGTAAGAAAATCCCGGAAGTCATGCAAGCGGAAAAAGAAAAATTATTAGCCGGCTTTGTGAAAAATGGTTTATCGGAGAAAAAGGCAAATGAAATCTGGACACTCATCGAGCCATTTGCTGCCTATGGCTTTGGAAAGGCCCATGCTGCAAGTTATGGTCTCGTGGCCTATCAGACAGCTTATATGAAAGCAAACTTCCCTGTCGAGTATATGACGGCCATTATGACAGCTGAGTCAGGTGATATTGAAAAAGTAGCCGAGATTATTCACGAGTGCGAAAAGATGAAAATCAAAGTTCTACCACCTAACATTAATGAGAGTTTTGGAGGATTCACTGTGATTAAAGGGAGTGATCACACCAATGACCAAACTATCCGCTTTGGACTTTATACAATTAAAAATCTCGGAACTGATATCGCCAATGCAATCATAGAAGAGAGAAATGCTCGTGGCCATTTTAAATCATTAACTGATTTCTTTGAGCGAATAACTCACAAGAATTTAAACAAAAAATCGGTTGAAGCTCTAACAAAATCCGGTGCTATGGATGATTTAGCTGAACGTAATATGATAATTGGTAATCTCGAAACACTTTTAAGTTTTAATAAGGAAAATAAAAGTGTCGCTTCTCAAGATTCACTTTTTGGAGAAATTGGCGGGATTGAAGTTCGTTTAATCCTTCATCCTCAACCAGAGGCAACAATTAAAGAAAAATTAACCTGGGAAAAAGAACTTTTGGGACTATACATTTCTGGTCATCCTCTAAATGCCTATCGAGAAAAGATTGAAAAGTTTGGTACCTTGATTAAGAAAATTCAAACCCAATCAAAAGTTGATACAAGTGTGACAGTTGCAGCGATTATCGACACGATTAAAATAGTCACCACAAAAAGCAATAAACGTATGGCTTTTATCAGGATTTCAGATTTCTCAGGCTCGATTGAAGCGGTGATATTTAGTAAATTATTCGAAACAAATAAAGATTTGTTGATCGAAGATACGATTATCGCCCTGAAGGGTAAGGTCTCAGAACGTAACGGTGAGAAAAGTATTGCGATTGATACTTTCAAAAAGATTTAGATACAAAAATAGCCAGGCTCTAGAGCTTGGCTATTTCTGTTTCTGGTAAAACTATCACACCATCTACATCTATCTTTTCCATTATACTCACAACTTCCTTCGGATAATTTGGAATAACAGAATTATATTTTCTTAAGATCTCTTGGGTCGTTTTACCTTCATAGTGATGCGCAGTCTTAGGATTGTTACCTCCGATACTTCGCGATACTATTTCAATAGACTCATCAATCGATTTAAAACTTAATTTACATGATCCATAACCAAAGACACTATTAGGGACTCTTTTACATGCTTGCTTACCGCCTGTACTTTCGCGCATTGATATGGCAGCAAGGAGTCTCCAATCGATTTCATTTGCCTTTGCTTCGATTGCAAATTTCTTGCCGTGACCCGCTAATGGAGCTTTATATTTTGCAAAAAATGCATCTATGACTTCGCCTTGTTTTTCAATTATTAGTTCTTCCTGTGTGGTTATCAAGGAAGCGGCTAATATCTGTTCTTGACTTAGAGTAGCAGTCGGATTAGTTATGGATGATAATCCAGTAAGTGGGACAGCTATCGCCAACATCGGAATAGCTATAATCGACTGAAGATACTCTCTAATTTTATTTTTATTCATATGTAGCGATTGCGATTCGCCGAACGTCGTCTTTGCTGATTTAATCTCATATCCATTGTTAATGAATAATGTCTATCAAATTAAAAAGCCCTTATATATCACCATAGAAAAACTACAACAACATAAATGGACCTAGGAAAATAATAGCACAGTGCCCTATAAAAGTCAATAGTTATAACACAATAATGCCTATCGTCAAACATAAAATACCCTTATTATATAAGGGTATTTTATGTTTGACTGCTTGACAAGTATGACTTAAATATTGCATAATTAGCCTTTAAAATAAGGATTTTCGCTGTCTTTTGACAAAATTCGTCTTTTATATCATAAATATCTTTATAAAATAAGGATTTTCGCTATTAATTTTTCCCGTGGCAGTTTTTAAACTTCTTGCCTGAGCCACAATGGCATGGATCATTCCGGCCAATTTTGTCTTCCTTACTTTTAACAATTGGCACATTGGCCTCATCGGATGAACTTAGGATTAACCCTGGACGATCAGCAATTTCTTCATTTTGCTCATCTGATTTTATTTCAACGTTTAGAGTACTAATGAGAGAGATGACTTTTTCTTTAAAATTAATCTCCATATCTTTAAAGAGTTTTAGACCTTCTTTCTTGTATTCAATCAAAGGTTCCCTCTGCCCATAGGCACGTAAGTTCACTGATGAACGTGTATACTCCATAGTTTCTAAATGTTCAATCCAAAGAGTATCAGTCGTATATAAAGCTATGCGACGAACTGTTTCAAAAAAGAGACTATCTCCTAATGCGGCTTTTTTTTGTTTAATTATTTCTTCCAATTCAAGATTTCCCAAAGTTAACTCATCTAAGAATTTCTGTATCTCTTCAAAATCACCAGAGAGCATAATACGACGGCGCTCATAAATGACCTTACGTTGATGATTCATAACATTATCGTATTCAAGAGTATGTTTACGTGAATCAAAATGGAAACCTTCAATCTTAGCTTGAGCATTCTCAAGAGTATTTGAAATGAAACGATTGTCGATTGGTTGATCTTCTGGAACACCAAGTTTGCTCATTACAGATTTAATCCGATCGGAGCCGAAGATTCTCATTAAATCATCTTCAAGCGAGACATAAAATTGAGTAGCTCCAGGATCCCCTTGTCGGCCGGAACGTCCACGCAACTGATTATCGATTCGGCGAGCTTCATGACGTTCTGTCCCGATAACAAAAAGTCCACCGAGTTCTTTAACTTCATCGTGTTTACCCTCATCATATGGCACACCACCTAATTTGATATCAACTCCACGCCCGGCCATGTTAGTCGCAACAGTCACTGCCCCATGCCGTCCGGCATTCGCAATAATTTCACCTTCCCTTTCATGGTTCTTTGCATTAAGTACTGTGTGGGGAATTCCAGCGGATGTTAAATATGCAGACAAAAGTTCGTTCTTTTCAATTGAAACTGTACCAATTAGGACTGGCTGACCTTTAGTATTTAATTCTTTAACTTTATCAGCCACTGCTTTAAATTTATTTTTCTCCGTTTGAAAAATTAAATCATTATAATCATGACGATTCACTGGTCTATGAGTTGGTATAACAATAACATCAAGACCATAAACTTTTAAGAATTCTTCTTTGGAAGTTTCAGCTGTTCCTGTCATACCTGAGAGCTTCTCATAAAATCTGAAATAGTTCTGAAAAGTAATAGAAGCCACAGCTCTTGTCTCCTTCTCTATCTTAACTCCTTCTTTAGCTTCAATCGCTTGGTGCAATCCTTCACTCCAACGGCGTCCTGGTTGAAGTCTACCGGTAAATGAATCAACAATTATGACTCCTTCCTCTTTAACAACATAATCTTTATTATTTTCGTAGAGGGCTCGCGCTTTAATAGCCGTCTCAAGATGGTGAACGTACTTGATTCCTTTCTCCGTATAAATATTTGATATTCCTAATAAATCTTCCGCTTTAGTTATACCTTGGTCAGTTAATGATATAGCACGAAGCTTTTCGTCAACGCCATAGTCCTCATCTCTCTTTAATTTCTTGGCAATATCGGCAAAAGTGTAATATAAATCTTCACTATCTTCGGCTTGCGAAGAAATAATAAGTGGGGTTCGAGACTCATCAATTAAGATTGAGTCCACCTCATCGACAATAGAAAAGTAGTGTCCTCTCTGTACCAGATCATTTATATTGTTTGCTAAGTTATCACGGAGGTAATCAAAACCAAATTCATTATTCGTTCCGTAAGTAATATCACAAGCATAAGCTTCAGTCCGTGAACATGGACGAAGAAATTCATACTGAACCTTGAATGAACTTAAATCATTTTCAACATCTCCTTCTTCACTTTGATGAGTTGGATCAAATTTAAAAGAAGTGTTTTGAGAATTAATGACTGCCACACTGACTCCCAACATAGCAAAGACTGGACCCATCCAAACAGCGTCACGTCTTGAAAGATAGTCATTGACTGTGACAATATGCACTCCTTTTGTAGTCAGAGAATTTAAATAAGCTGGCAGTGTGGCCATTAATGTTTTACCTTCACCCGTTCTCATTTCGGCAATGTTACCCAAGTGAAGAGCGATACCTCCAATTAATTGGACATCATAATGGCGAAGTCCGAAAGCTCTTGAAGAAGCTTCCCGAACAAGAGCAAAAGCCTCGGGCAATAAATCATCTAGATTCTCTCCATTCTTAATCCTCTCTTTATAATCATTTGTTTTGGCAATAAAATCATCGTCATTTAAGTCTTTCATTTCAGGCTCTAAATCATTGATTTTCTTGATCAAATGGCTCCACTTCTTTGCAGTTCGGTCAGAGTCACTGCCTATCATCTTTTGGAATATATTCATATTTAGTCATTTTAACACAAAAAGAAAATCCCCGATAGAGAGGGGATTTTCTTGAATAAAGAAATGAATTACTTCTTTCCTTTTTTTGCAACTTTCTTTGCTACTTTCTTAACTGCTTTCTTAACTACTTTTTTAACTGCTTTCTTTTTTGCTGCCATATATTTAAAAAAAATTATTATTTTTAAAAGGATGTATGATTTGACGACCTTACAAATATTTTATAAATATTATTATTTGTAAAAAAATTTATCATACTCACATTTATATTATCTAACATAATATAACTTATCGCAATGATTTTTTTAAAAAAAGTGTGGATAACTTATATTTTTTTGAAAAAAATTAATTTTTTTTATTAATGTTAAATTAATAATTTGTTTTTTAAAAATATTTTTATGAAAATAAATACCTAACAGCAATTTATAAATTTAATTTATCTTCGATCATAGCTAGTTCATATTTAATCGACTTATTATTTTAAAAATAAAAATTAGTATCTAATTAAAAAATCACATTGCAATGAAAAACACCTTGCTTTGGACAAGGTGTTTTTCGTATTTAGGTTTCTATTCTTTAAGCCGAATTCTGTTCCACGTGAGATAATAACTCTAGATCTTTGCTGTAGTAATTATATTAATGAATATATAACCTACTTACTAACATCTAAATTTAATATCTCACGTGGCGATAGTTATTTATCTAGGAGATAGATTACTCTATCCCTCAAGCGACTCTCCACGTGAGATAATCATTCTAGAACTTTGTCGTAAAAATAATATTATTTATAACATTATCTGAAATTACTGCAATCTAAAATTACTATCTCACGTGGCACGGTCTTGCACACACGTAAGGATTTAGCCGTTTCACTCTTTAATTTCATTTTTACAAACTTATATAAAGACTCATCCATTTAATTGGATGCTATTCCCTTTCGGGTTGATAGCGTCTCTGCTCGCACCTCTACAATTACTTGCGATGGGTGTTACCCACTACGCTTCTCCCTTTTTACAGAAAGGATGTGTTCGGACTTTCCTCACTCTAACCGAAGTTAGAGCGCAACTATCAAAATACAAACCTTTCTATATTATAGCAGAAAGACCAGAGCTTGACAAACCCAAAAGAATTTGATATACTCTTTTTAGTGAGTAAAGAGTTCCAACGCTTAATATAAATTTATTTTATTAAAGCAATTGCATAGCAAAACCCCACCGAGTAATCGGTGGGGTTTTGTATTACATATAAGGGTATACAAATTGAAACCCCGCTTTTTGAGCGAGGTCGTAATATGACATTATTAATATGGGTTTATTCATAATAATAATTATCTGTTTTTTTATGCCAGGGAGTACCAAAGTCTTCAGTTGCCTCTTCCTCCTCATTGAAAATTTTTTCTTCAACCTCTTCGGCAAGAAGATCAACATCATTCCTACCAATAATTACTTTTTCCTCAAGAATCATACAGGCCCCTCTTTCTTTTTTAAATTAAATTCTTTCAATTAGATTAAACTATAATTTTCATTAAATGTCAATATTAGAAATATTTAATTAAATGTTATTATAAAGCCAGGCAGTCGTTGTGTTCTTTAGTCAGCGGCTGCACTCACATATGCAATTGTGTTGGAGGTTAGCACCCGCTGACTTAAGTACACAAATACAAAACCCCGAGAAGAAATTCTCGGGGTTTTGTATTTGTGTTTTTTGAAATATTAATAAAAAATCCACCCGTATTTGGGGTGGATTTTTTATTTTCCATTTTTATAGTTATTGTTTCATCACGTGCAAGCTTATTTGATATC
>JBBRJM010000041.1:0-5987 GCA_038219305.1 Minisyncoccia bacterium
CTCGTTAGCCAATTCCATATTGTATACATTGGCTTTTAGGAATTTGTCGGTAAGTTCGAACCGATTATGAGATTTTTTCTCAAAAGCCGATAATTTCTCTTTTAAAAGTTGTTTTTGATTCACTAACTTATTTTTAGAATCGCGATATTCTTCCAAAGACAAAACATTTTCTAAGTATAAGTTCATCAACTTTTCAACTTTTGAATCCAAAAGAGAAATTTCATCTTTTGTTTTTTGAGAAAAAATCTCACTCGATTGGATTTCGGATGATTGATCTTTTTTGTTTTCTTCAATCATCCAGTTTGCCCAATCGAGTGGCAAAGAAACTTTTTTGATACTTTCTGTAATTTGAGAAGTGATGAGTTCCTCGCGGACATATTTTTGCAAACAAGGATTTTTCCGTTTGGTACATCGTAAATAGTTATGACCTTTCTGGGTTTCGGTTGTGATAAAACATCCACATTCTCCACAACGGAAAAATCCTCTATACAAAAATGGTTTCAATCCTTTGCTATGCGGTTTAGATTTTCGGCTCATCACTTCCTGAACGGAATCAAAAAGTTTCTTTGTGATAATCGGTCTGTGCTTTCCTTCGTAGATTTCACCACCATATCTCATCAACCCCGTGAATATTGGATTTCTTAAAATTTGTTGATAGTTGGAAACGGAAAGCACCTTTCCATTCTTTCTACACCCACTTCCCTGCTTGCCCTTAAATTTCTTTCTTGGTCATCAAAATAAAGAGTTTAATTACTTTCTATTTCTTTTATTAGGTTTTCTACTTTACCTTTTAATAACAAAATTGTATCTTCTATGTCTTGCCTGTCTCCGAATTTGGGTACTTTTATGTTTAAATTTAAATCTTTGTTCTTTTCTATTTCATTTAAACAATCTTTCCAGTATTTATAATCATAACCCTTCATCCATTTTGGAATTTTACTTTCTCTGCCCATATATATGATCTTAAAAGCATTTAGAAAACTATCTTCTGTCAGTTGTTTGGATGTTTCTTCGCCAATACTCATATTATGATTACTCATTATTTTCACAAGATTTGCGAGGTATTCGTGTTTTTTTATCTTTATGCCTTCATTTTTATCTATTTTTACATCAGTTCCATAACTCTCTGCAATAGAGTCGTCAGTTTTCAGTTTATTATATAAAGCCTTACATATCTGGCTTCGTATTAAATTCCCCCGGCAAATGAATATAACTTTTTTCATATTATATTAATTTTCTCTCCGTCAGAATAACCCTCTATCATTTCAATTTTCTCATTTTCAAAATATTCAATATCACCAGATTTAATATTTTTTTTAAATAATACTCTTGAATAAAGAGATGGAGCATTTTCTGATCTAGATATTGTTATGTGCGGATATTTGTTTTTAGATTTTAAATTTTCAATAAGCAAATCATCTCCCTTGTCATCATATGCACGTCCAACAATATTAATTATATGTTCTTTACCCAACTCAACCTCATTTAAATTTTTGGGATTAAATTAAATAGTTGAATGATGTCCAAAAACTTTTGCATGCTTAGGTGGGAATCTTTTTAATAGATTTTGTACATTTTTAACAAATAAAGCTGTATATGTGATATTATTTTCCATCTTTAAATTATATCACATAAACTATAGGTTTTATTAAAAACAAGAACTAACACCTCAACGGGTGTTGAGGTGTTGGAATCCTTATAAACTAAGCCTTATCGGACGTCCAACGTCCGGAATTAAGGAGTTGTTATTTTAAAAAAGATGCTTGTATTTAGGGTAATTGTTTTTTATAAGTTTTTTCCATTCATCTGTTTCTTTGTTATTACTAGGTAAATCTGTCTTACTATAAACTAATAAGATATATACAAATTTATCTTTTTCATTCCAAGCGATGATAGCTCTATTTCCTGATTTTTTGGCAGATTCTTTTGTTCCTGATACCCTAAAATCAGTTTTTATTATTTTTATATTATCATTATCAATAATAATCTCTGCTTTGTCAGTAAGTAAGAGATTATCAATACGCTCAAACTCAGCAGTAATAGCAAGGAGGGTAACATCCCAATGTTTTTTATACTTCTTCTGGAAACTTTTTATGAAGTGTCTTTCTGCAAAACCTTCAATTTGTATAGAATAATTAATTTCCATAATTAATAAACCAAATCAGGATCTTCTTGGGTGATAAGTGCATAAGGAATAAGTTCATCTTCTCTGCAGAGAGAGTAGGGTAGTTGGTTGTGTGTAAAATTTACAATTTCTTTAGTGTTTTTGTTTTTCCATTTTTGGGCGATTTTATTCATTAGAATTTTTTCCTCTTTAGAAATTGTTTGGATTTTCTCATTTTTATTACTCTCAGATTCACTCACAAGAAACATTTCTTTATCGTTATTGGTCTTATGATCAATTTTGATTTTTCCATCAAATTCAAGTTCATCTAATGCACGAAAAAAAGAATCTGGGACAGGACCATATGTAATTTTACGGTATTGCATCCCACTCATACTTTCAAGGTTGTCATAAAACCAAGCAAAATCAGCAAGATAGAGTAATTTCGCTAGTTTTGTTTTTGGTATTTTACCATCTCCTGAAAGATTCATACGTAAAAAAGTAAGTATCATGTGTTTATATTTTGGGATATTAGGAGTATCCCCAAACAAAAGCTCATCAACACTGATACCAAAAACATTTGCAAGTTTTTTTGCTTCTTTTAAACTAAGCTCTTGTTTTCCAGATTCAATGGCTGTATAAGTAGGGCGAGAGACCCCTATGGCTTTTGCTATTTTCTCTTGGCTTAGATTATTTTTATTTCGTAATTCTTTAATTTTTTCTATATATTTGGTCATATTTTAAGTATAGAAAAAACTAGTAAAAAAGTCAATCAATTTTGGTCGAATTCTTGACATTATAACTATGTTATCGGATCAGAGTTATATGAAAGGGTTATATAATAGACTTTTATTTATTAAGGCATTGCAAAAGGAAAGCTAAATAAAATTCTTATCCATTTCTTCTATAAAATATACCTGAACTTCTTTACTTTTTATACACCCTGATACATAACTATGTGGCCCGGACCCCAAATTTCGTACACCAACCTTGTATAATTATTAATTAATTTAATAGAATACAAGTATATGAAAAGACACAAAATAGCTCTTGAATTAAAGGAGCAAATTATTCATCGTATTAAAAATGAAGGTATTATGTAGCAAGAACCGTTCTTGCTACTTTTTAAAAATAATAATTTACTTAAAAATTCTTTTGCTTAAAAGAATCAGTAGAAAAACACCGATCATTATAAGAACAATAGTTCCTCCTGTTGAAAGATTCAAATAATAAGAAACAAATATTCCAGCAACAACAGAAAAGATTGAAATTATTTCCGAGTATACAATTGTCTTTATAAAACTTTTACGAAGCTGAAGAGCTGAAACAACTGGGATTACAATTAATGCGGTAATTAACAATATTCCTATAATAGGAATAGCCAAAGATATTGTAATTGCCACTAGTATAATGAAAAGTGTATTAATAAATCGAACAGGAAGACCACTAACTTTTGCTGACTCTTCATCAAAAGTAATATAAACAAGTTCTTTATAAAACAAAATTAAAAGAGCTACAACAAATATTGCAAGGATTAGTATTGTATAAATGTCATTTTGAGTAACTGTGACAATACTACCAAAAAGATAGTTTAATAAGCTAGAATTAAATCCTTTTCCTAAGCTAAGTAAGACTGTAGATAAAGCAAGTCCTCCTGAAAGAAAAAGAGCTAGGGCTGATTCCCCATATATTTTCTTTGTGTTTCTTAATCTCTCTATTCCTATTGATGAAATTGTGGTCACTCCTAAGGTTGTAATAATTGGATTCCATCCAAACAAAAAAGCCATAGCAATACCCGCAAGCGATACATGGGATAGAGTATCTGCAATTAAAGAATATCTTCTTAAAACTAAAAATATACCAATAAGTGGAGCAATAAAAGCTACTATTACTCCTGCTTCAAGACCTCTTAAAATAAAACTGTATTGAAAAATATCAAGCATATACTATAAATGTTTATTAATTACTCCATGCGACTCTTTAAATAAATCATCTATTGATTCATGAAAAACCAAGGTATTGTGGTTAATACAAGCCACATGCATTGCTTCATGTGACATACTAGCTATATCGTGGGTAACTATAGCAATGGTTAAATTAAGTTTTTTGTTTAAGTCATGAAGAAGTTTATAAAAATTGTCTTTAATTTCTTTCTCAACCCCAACAGTCGGTTCATCCAAGAAAAGAATTTCAGGATCACCAGCAAGAGCTCGAGCAATAAAAATACGCTGTTGTTGCCCTCCAGATAAATCCCCGATAGTGCGATCACGATAGTCTTGCATATCAACATTTTTTAATGCTTGATCTACTTTTCGCCTATCCTCATTTGTTGCCTTGTGGAATAATCCCAATTTTCCGTACCTACCCATTAGCACTACTTCTTCCACTGTAATAGGAAAATTATTATCAAAATTAATTACTTTTTGTGGAACATAACCGATTTTTGACCAATCTTTAAAGATTGAGATATCTTGTCCAAATAATTTTACTGACCCAGTTTTTGAAGGAATAAGCCCTAAGATAATCCTAAGAAGAGTTGTTTTTCCAGAGCCGTTACTACCAACAATACCAAGATAATCTCCTTTGTGAACTGATAAATTCACATCTTTAATAACCTCTTGATCACCATAGGAAAAAGAAACATTTTGTATTTCAATTAAATTTTCTGAATGATTTACTGTGTGCATTGTAATGCTATTTTTAAATTAGTTAAATTTTCTTTCATTACACTAAAATAATCTTCACCTAATTTTATTTCATCTTCTGTTAATCCTTCTATTGGATTTAAAACTAAAGTTTTAGCTCCTACTTCTTTAGCTATCGTTTCAGAAAGTTTTGGAGAGACTAAACTCTCAAAAAATATATACTTTACATTGTTATCTTTAGCGAATTTTACTATTTCAATCATTTCTCTTGAGGATGGTTCTTCTTCTGTGGACAATCCTGTAATAGATACCTGTTTTAAATTATACGATTGAGCAAGATACCCAAAAGCAGAATGAGAAGTAATGATATTATTAGTCATACAGCTTGTTAATCCTTTTTTAAATTCTTCGTCTAACTTAGATAATTGTTCTTTTAAACTGTTGGCATTTGATTTGTAGTACGATGCATTTCTTGGGTCTGCTTCTGAAAGACCATTTTCAATTTTATCTGCCATTTGTTTAAACAAAATAGGTGAAAGCCAAACATGAGGATCAATCTTCTTTTGTCCTTCTTCTTCAATAAAATTTGTCATTAATCCTTCACTTGCTGTAACAACCTTATTTTTATCATTATTAAGATTATTTTCTATACTTGTTCCCCAACTCTCAAGCCCTCCACCATTTAAAACAAGTAAATTACTATTTTCTACTCCCGCCATATCACGAGCCGTTGGTTCATATTCATGAGGTTCAGCTCCTGCTGGTGTTATATTTGAAACCTCAACTTTATCACCACCTATTTGTGATGTGAGGAAGTATAAAGGATAGAAACTAGTTACTACTTTTACTTTACTTACTGAAACAACTTTTTCTTTCTTATTATTAAATAAAAACAAAAAACCAACTACCAATATAACAACTACAATTAAACCTAAAATATATTTTTTATTCATAAATAAACTCTTATAATCTATTAAAAAGACCTTTTTAATTGTTAATGACTTGCATTTAAGATTATATACTATGTTTATAGTAATTGCAAACTATTTACATTTAAGATATTATATGAATATATGAAAA
This sequence comes from Minisyncoccia bacterium, assembly GCA_038219305.1. GTDB lineage: Bacteria > Patescibacteriota > Minisyncoccia > Phycocordibacterales > UBA9973 > UBA8515. Next base: position 5,830 of record JBBRJM010000041.1, read on the forward strand.
AAGATTTTGATTGTATCCTTAAAGAAAATGGATTTAAAATAACCCCTATTAGACTAGATATCCTTAGTATTTTTTCAAATGGATGTAACCCTATTAATGCCGAATATATTTACAAGATACTTAAAAACAAGAAGATTAATCTTGTTACCATATATCGT
>JBBRJM010000042.1:0-5649 GCA_038219305.1 Minisyncoccia bacterium
ATACATATTTACAGTTTTACAATGAGCAACGAGTGCATTATGCTTTCAAGAACAAACTTACTCCACTTCAATTTATGATACAATCAAAACATTATCAACTTAATCTTCCTAAAAACTGCAAAAATGGGTGGACTTATACAAAATCTTGCTTATCATAAATACATATGCTAATATAACAGTACTATGATAACCGTAATTGAAGTCAAGAAAAATACAAATGAGAGTAATATGAATCTTATTCGCCGTTTTAGTCGAAAAGTTCAAGGTTCAGGTATAATTCAGAAAGTCAAAAGTAAGAGATATAATGAACGTGCTGAATCAAAAATTAAAGTTAAACAAGCCACTCTAAAGAGAATCATCCGTCGTAAGATCCAAGATAAACTTTTGAAAATGGGTAAAGCTGTCGTAACTACAAAAAGAGGACATCGTTAAATTAATATGGAGGATACCGAACTCTGTACAATTACGAACAAGACAAAAGGCAAGCTTCCACGCTTGCCTTTTGTCTCAATTAAAGAGGCAATTTTGGGAAAGAATTATGAACTTGGTCTAACTTTTGTTCCAGCAAATACTCAGAAAAAATTAAATAAAACCTATCGTAGCAAACCAGAATCGACCAATATTTTATCCTTTCCGTTGTCAAAATCATCCGGTGAAATCACGATCGATCTCATGAAAGCAAAAGATGAATATCGGCTTTTTGATATGACTTTTCCTACTTTCATTAAATTTTTATTTATCCACGGATGTTTGCATTTGAAAGGTTACGAACATAGTAGTACAATGGAAAAAGCAGAAAAAAAATACCTTAAAAATTTTCTTAAATAATATTTGCTCTAACTACTCATGATTAAAAACAACATTACCGTCGGTATTGATATCGGCACAAATACAACCAGGGTCGTTGCTATTGGCTTTGACAAAGACACCCGCGAACCAGTAACCCTGGCCGTCGGTAGTTCTGAGACAAACGGTATGAGGCTTGGTTATATCACAAATATTGATTTAGTTGCCAATAGTATAAAAAAAGCTGTTAAACAAGTAGAAACGACTCTCGGTCGCAGAATTTATAGTGCTTATGTTTCTTTTAGTGGAATCAACCTAAGTTCTATCACTTCGACTGGTTCAGTAATTATTTCCCGAGCTGATCAAGAAATTACCCATCTCGATATTACCAAAGCATTAACTTCTTCTGAAGAAGGTCTTGAAATTCTAAATAAAAAAATAATTCATACTTTACCTGTTGGTTATAAATTAGATGGTAAAGATATTTATGGACGACCTGAAGGAATGAAAGGTATAAAGCTTGAGACAAAAACTCTTTTTATTACTTGCTTAAAGCAAAATTTAGAAGACATAATCACGGCACTCGGGCTTGCCAAAATAGAAGTTATTGACATCATTGCTTCACCTATTGCTTCTTCGACAATACTACTAAATAACAAACAAAAAATTGCTGGTTGCGCACTGGTAGATATTGGAGCCGAGACTGTTTCAGTTGCCGTTTTCGAAAATAATACAATTATTTCTCTTCAAGTTTTTCCAATTGGAAGCATGGATATTACCAAAGACATTGCATTAGGATTTAAAATTTCACTCGAGGAAGCTGAAAGTATTAAACTCGGCAGTGTCATCGGAGGCGATTTCCCCAAGAAAAAAATAGATGAAATAATAGAAGCACGCTTGGGTGATATTTTTGAATTAGTTGAAAACCATCTCAAACGACTTCGTCGCAATGAGCTATTGCCGGCAGGAATTATATTAACCGGAGGCGGATCTCATATTAATAATATTGAAGCAATCGCTCGTCATCAATTAAAGTTACCCGTTCGAGTGGGAACCGCAGATAATTCGCTTTATCCAAAATTAAAAATTCGCGACTCATCTTGGAACACTGTTTATGGCTTGGTTCTATACGGAGGCGATGATGAAGATGGAGTCAATCAGGAAAAGAGTCAATTTTCAGATATCATCAAACAAATTAAAGGTTTTTTTAAATCGATTTTTTCCCAACTTTTACCATAATATATATTTTTGTCAAATGTTCTTTTTCTTGAATTTCTGCTATTATGTACTACGTCTACTTATTATTAACGAAAGATACAATCTATATAATATATGCCTAAAATAAATCCAGACATAGAATCATTTGCAAGAATTAAGGTTATTGGAATTGGTGGTTCAGGTAAAAATGCACTAAATCATATGATCAACTCAAAAGTTAAAGGAGTTGAGTTTATTGTTATGAATACCGATACACAGGATCTTCATAATTCTTTGGCTGAAAAGAAAGTTCATCTAGGTAAAAATCTAACCAAAGGTCTCGGTGCGGGAATGAATCCAGAAATCGGCCGAAGAGCAGCTGAAGAAACTAAAGCCGAAATTCAAGATGTTATTAAAGGTGCTGATATGGTTTTCATTGCTTGTGGAATGGGTGGTGGAACAGGAACTGGAGCCGCTCCAATTGTTGCTCAAGCAGCAAAAGAACAAGGAATACTTACTGTTGCTGTTGTTACAAAACCATTTTCATTTGAAGGAAATCAGAGAATGAAATTAGCAGAAATAGGTTTATCAGAACTTGAAAATGAAGTTGATGCTATTTTAGTTATTCCAAACGATCGGTTGATTGTTATATCTGGAAAAGATGTTGGTTTCCGACAAGCCTTTGCAATTTGTGATGAAGTTTTGAAACAAGCTGTTGAAGGAATTTCAGAACTAATTACAACTCCCGGAATGATTAACGTTGATTTTGCCGACATCAGATCTGTTATGAGTGATGCTGGAAGCGCTTTAATGGGTATTGGAATCGCCGCAGGTGAAGGCCGAGCAGAGAAAGCAGCATTGCAAGCGATCAACTCACCTCTTCTTGATTTATCAATCTCTGGAGCTCGTGGTATCCTCTTTGCAATATCCGGAGGTGATGATTTAACAATTCACGAAATTCAAGAAGCAGCAAAAATAATTACGGAATCAATCGACAAAGATGCTAAAGTTATTTTTGGAACAATCCGCGATGAAAAACTAAAGAAAGGTGAAATGAAAGTCACAGTTATTGCAACTGGCTTTCCTACCGATATGCCCAAAAGATCTCTTTTTCAGTCGAATGCCAAAGCAATCGAAATTTCAAATATGAATTTTTCTCCAAAAGAAGATATAGCTCAAACTGTAAACAATAAAGAAACTGTTAAAGATCATTCAATTGAATATATAAAGAAAGTTGAAAAAGAAAAAGAAAAAGTTGAAGATGATTTATTTATTGATGACACTGATGATTGGAGTACTGTTCCAGCTTTCTTAAGACGCAACAAAAAATAAAATCATTTAAAAACCCAAACGTCTTAAACGCGTTTGGGTTTTTAAATGATTTAGTATAAAATAGGTCATATGTATGATTTAATCATTTTAGGTGGTGGGCCAGCCGGAGCAGCAGCGGCGGTCTATGCCGCTCGTAAACAGCTCAAAACAGCCCTTATTACTAATGAATTTGGTGGTCAATCGATTGTTTCAGAATTAATTTATAATTGGATTGGTACACCAGAAATATCAGGAGCTGATTTAGCTACAAATTTAAAAAACCATATCCTTTATTACAAAGGGCCATATTTAGATTTGCTAAATGGTGAAAAAGTTGCAGATATTAAAAAAGAAAACAAAATTATAAAAGTTGTAACTGAAACTGGCAAAAAATACGAAACAAAAGCCCTACTTATTGCCACAGGTAGTAGTCGTCGTAAAATCGAAACAATTAATGCTGACATATACGAACACAAAGGAATTACCTATTGTGCTTCTTGTGATGGACCACTTTACGCTGGCAACGATGTTATTGTCATCGGAGGAGGAAATGCTGCCTTTGAATCAGCAGCCCAACTACTAGCTTATTGTAAAAGTGTTACACTTATTCATCGCCGTGATACATTTCGTGCTGATGAAATTACAGTTAAAAAATTATTTGAAAATCCTAAATTTAAAGTTATTACTAATGCTGAAATCACAAGAGTAGATGGTGAGCAATTTGTTAATTCCCTAACATATAAAAATAAAGTAACAGGAGAAGACCATAAAATTGAAACTACTGGAATCTTCGTTGAGATTGGCCAAATCCCAAATACTTCTTTTTCAAAAAATATTCTAAAACTAAACGATGAAGGTAAAATAATTGTAGACCCAATGACACAAGCATCGAGTGAAGAAGGGATTTGGGCAGCTGGCGATTGCACTAATGGTAAATACCATCAGAATAATATTGCTGCTGGTGATGCTGTTAAAGCTCTTGAAGATATTTATATTTGGATACAAAAAAATAAATAATAATATTAAACAAAAAAACTTTCCATTTGGAAAGTTTTTTTGTTTAATTAAGCATTATTAGCAAGAATACCTTCCAGAATTTCAAGCTCAGGCTTAGAATTCGGTTGAAAAATTTCCATCATATTTGAAACCGGGATTGCTTCAATCCCCCGTCCCTCTTCTTCTGCAATTTTTATTAAATCAGTTAGATAATATTCGCCGGCGGAATTTTGATTCTTAAGTTCATTTATATGTTTCCAAAGCCAAACAGCATCAAAGGCATAAATCGCCGGATTAATTTCTTTGATTTCCCTCTCCTTCTCTGTAGCATCTTTATATTCAGTTATCTTAATAACTTTTCCACTCTCATTGCGTATAATTCTGCCCAAGAAATAAGCTCCGCCACGCCAATCATTAAAGTCAGGTAGTACCACCGTTCCCATAGTAATAACCTGTTTACCTTGACTATGAGCATTGATTATTTCTTCAATCGTCTCTCTTGAAATTAGAGGTTGATCATTTGAAATAATAAAGACCGTTTTATGATCTGGATGAGTCGCATCTTTTGCCGATAAAACTGCATGTCCAGTTCCAAGTTGCTCTTCTTGAAAAGCATAATTATATTTATCACCAAAAACATCAAAAATCCGTTCCTTCTTGTAACCAACGACAATAACTGGTTCAATTTTTAAATTAAGCGGTTTTAGGGTATCTAAAATATGTTGTAAAAACGGCTTACCGCGCAGTATGGCTAGAGCTTTCGGATCTTCGGACTCCATTCTCTTGCCTTTGCCAGCAGCGAGTATAATGATTTGTGTATTTTTCATTGTAATTTTGTAAAATTTTTAAATTTAAATTAATAAAATTACTTTCGTAATTTTTTGTGCGCGATACAGGATTCGAACCTTACAGGTTCAGTACACCTTTTCGAAAAATTATGATTTATCATAATTTTTAACGAAAAGGTTTTCGAATCCTTTATTAAGCAAAGCAGTTTGCTTAATATCGCGCAAAAATTACTTTCGTAATTTTTTGTGCGCGATACAGGATTCGAACCTGTGACCTACCCCACGTCAAGGGGTCGCTCTACCAACTGAGCTAACCGCGCGAATATTATAATCAAATGAATTATCGTGTCCACGGCGGAGGCGGTGAGATTTGAACTCACGATACGGTTTCCCATATGCCGCTTTTCGAGAGCGGTGCCTTCAACCACTCAGCCACACCTCCATACTATCGGGGCTTCGTGCCCTACCGGGCCCTTCCTTATAGCGAGTTCACTTTTATTTTGTTCACATTCGCTATTTCTGATATTAATCAGAACCAGATAAAATGTAAAGAAATTTACATTTTATAGCC
>JBBRJM010000043.1:0-5629 GCA_038219305.1 Minisyncoccia bacterium
CAAAGATTTGGAATTGGTTGAACACCTTGGCTCTGGCATACCTCGTATTCTTGAAGTATATCCGAAAGACTGTTTCCATTTTACTGATAACTTTCTCCGCATGACTTTCCCTACTGCATGGGATTTGAGTGAAGATGAGGAAAATACAGAAACCACGCTGGATAAAGGAGCTGTGATAGCTGCTAAAATTGAAGGTATAGAATATGACAACATGCAAGTCACCGTGCAAGACACCGTGCAAGATAACATGCAAGTCACCCCCCAAGTTACCCCCCAAGTCACCCCCCATGTTACCCCCCATGATACCCCCCATGATATGGAATGTATATCTGAACAAATTAAAATATGTATTCATTTTTTTAGTAGCGAAATGACAAGAACTGAACTTCAACAAAAGCTCGGGTTAAAAGATAGAAAACACTTTAGGACGAATTATTTGTTGCCAAGTATCGAAATAGGACTTGTTGAATCTGTAGGCGAATACATAGCTAAAAGCAAAAGCCAGAAATACCGCCTTACCGAAAAAGGGAAAACATTACAAATTCAACTAAAAAAATGATAGAAGAAATAATGCAGATGATGCAAAGCCGAGATGAATTAGCAAAGCAAGCTTATAAGGAATATGAACCAGTAGTAAAAAAAGTGATAGCTTCACAATAAGTTGTTATTATGGTAGAAGGAACGTGTTTTTAAACATATTTAGAATGTGGTTAAATTTTTAAAATATATTCATACATTTGTGGTTGTTAAAAACATAAAACAATACTAAGAATTGAGTAAAAGAGAATACTTCTGTTTTTATAGGTTGATGACAGGTGGATTGTTTTAATTCTTGATAAAATGCAATTTCAATTAACTAACAAGCTAAATTTATAGAACAAAATGAAAAACAAATTAAAGGATGATTTAAAATCTCTGTATGGGGATATGCTGAAGAATAACACTTTTGAAAATGTCTGTACTTTTTGTTTACAATGGGGAGATAATTTTCCAAAAGATAAAAATACCGGAATTCTGTTTGTAGGAAAGGCTGTAAATGGCTGGATAACAGATGAAACTGATATAGAAGTGTTATTTGGTGATTCAGACCAGAGAATATTTGCCAGAGGTGACCAAATGAAATGGGTACATGATTTGGAAGGTGGGGAAAAATATAACACGAAAAAATCAGCTTTTTGGAGAGTTATCAAAAAAATCAGTCAAATTCAGTATCCACAAGATTGGTATTCTCATATAGCTTGGAGTAACTTATGTAAATTAGCACCATTTGAGGGTGGAAATCCTAATAATGCTCTTTATTACGAACAATTAGAGTATTGCCAAAAAATTATTCAAAAAGAAATTGAAGTGTTATCTCCAAAGGTTGTTGTTTTATTTACGTCTGGTTGGGAAAAAGATTTTTTATTGTATCTAAATGATAATAATCCCACGAAAAGTGAAATACAAATAGATTGGAATGGTTATGTGACAAAATTGTACAAAATAAAAAATACAACTTTCATCGCTACACCACACCCACAGGGAAAAGATGAAATGAAACACGTCGAAATAATAACGAAATTGATAAACGAACATAAATAGACAAAGCCCAGAAGGCACATTAGGCTTCAACTAGAATAAGTCTATTAATCTAATTTTAATATAACGAATTAATTTAAGTGATATATGGAAAACATTAATATCTACAAGAAGATATACTCTTTAGCCAAAGAGGCATCTAATAAAAAAACTAGAAACACGCGTACTGACGTAGCCTATGAATTAAAGGAGTTTGGTATTACAAATGACTCAGTTGAGGTGAGCAAGTTGATATACGAAGCATACTTGTATTTTAACAAGGACAATGCCATAAAAAATGCTTTTATAAATAACGACTTAGCAAGATCTATAGTCGAGGAGTACCAAATTAACGACTTGCTTGATTCAGATAGCGAGGAAAGAGCTCTGGAATTAATTCAAAAGTCGATTGGTAGTATTGAAGTAATTGTAAAAGAAATGTCTTCTTTTCTAAACGTATCCGATAAGGAACTTATATCTAAAATGAACGAAAGCCTAATATTATCTATAACAGGTAGCAAGGGGGCAATGAATGTCAAAGAAAATGCTAAAGTGGTATTTGAGCGATATTCTAAAACTATTGATTATTACAAGGATGCAAAAGACTCTATAAAATCACTGATCGTAGATTTCGTCTTTTTAAGAGAGCGTGTGCTAGAGATGTTTTATCAACATGCATTTGCTTTAGTAGACATCTTTGGTGATTCAATTAAAATTGTTGACCCTGACTTATTTAACTTTGATCAAATCGAATGGCTCGACACTTCAGCAATGAAAAATAAAATAACACTTGAGTATGACTCATTAAACAAGTCATGTGGCAAGTTAATTGGAGAAATTACAGATAACTTTAGTAAATCTTTAGACCGTTCAGTTAAAGGAATCAGAACATCTAAAAGCAACAAAATGGGAATGATGATAGCAGCATTAGAGATGTTTGATCATTATTCATCAGCTTCAGAAAAAACTTATGCTCTGAAAGAAGAGTTTCAAACATTACAAAGCAAGGTGAAGTATGACGTTACTACCATTAAAGCTGATTTATCAAGATTATTAGTTATTTATAAAACGCTTGATGAATTATATATACCAACCGCCGAAATTTTTTTTAAAAACTCGAAGGAGGTAATGTCTATTGATTTGACAAATATAATAAATGCTGTATATAATACCAATGAACTAAAAAGTTTAAAAAGTCAACGCGATGAAATTCTAACTAAAGTAACATTCTTAGAGGAAAAAATCAAAGACAGAGAGTTGAATATCTCATATTACACCAACAGTATCGAAGATATGAAGAGCACTCTCAAAGAATATGAACCCGAGCACCAAAAGGCTAAAAAGGACAAACCTAATAAGCCATTTTTCTTATTCAACATTTTATCTTTTGGCTCTTTAAACAAAAGCTATAATCGAGAATTATATGAATGGGACCGAGAGTGTAAACCTGTCTTGAAATTATTCAAAGATTTACAACTTGATTTAACACTTCATCAGGAAGATTTAGAGAGTAACATAAAAGAGATAGAAATAGATGCTAAATCTCACAAAGAAGTTATTATAGAACTAAAAGTTCTAAACAACAAAATAAAAGGAGCTATCGTATCCAGTGCTCAAATCAAAGCAAATGTCTTACCCTATTTAGAGTCCTACATTAAGATGCTTACTATAGCCAAGAGCATCCTCAATAGTAAATTGGATGAGAAATTAATTAAAAGAGTTCAGGTCGATAAATATAAAAAAACGGAATTACCAGAAGAGGTAAAACATCAACTGTCACTATTTACAGATTCTTTAAGAAAGGATTTATCCTTTGATGAAAAAGCTACGAAAGAGTCACTTAATTATATAAAAGTGACACAAGAAGAACCTACAGATAGAAATAAAAGAACGAAAGAACAAGATGAATTAAATGAACAGATAAAACACATAAACGACTTGCAAAATAATGCAGTTAATTCAGGTGTAATTTTACTAGAAGCTTGGGGAAGTTATCTGAAGAATGAAGCTGAAGGAAAAATAGAAAGTGTTCACTACAAAGAGCAGTTTGAAAAAACAGAAAAGGAGTTTCTCGATAGAATATCTGTTGTCGAGAATAAAGCTAATGCACTAAGAGAAATTATAAAACAGATAAACACCTCGAAAACTGATATAAATAAGAAGGAAGGCTTACTATTATTAGTTAAAATCAGTGGTTATTCAGTTTCAAATGAAGATATTAAAGACATGTTAGACGGAACTAAAATATTAAAATTATGATTGAAAGTAACAGAAGACTTCGAGCAGAAGAAGAATTGGGTTTGAGTAATAATAAGGAGAAAGCCCGTATGGAAAAATCAATAGCACAAGAAGAAGAACGCTTGGCAATTAAATTAGCGAAAAGGCAAAAGCTAGAGACCATGGCTGAGTATAAACTACTGAAAGGTATATCCAAAACAATGGACGTTTATTTTTTAGACCCAATTATTGGATTTATTCCAGTTGTTGGGGATGCTATAACTGCTGCACTTGCACTACCATTTATATATGTTAGCGTTACTAAAATAAAATCAGCGTCTTTAACTTTGGCTATTATTCACAACGTAATGGTGGATGCATTTGTCGGAATGTTACCATTTTACATTGGAAACTTCTTAGATTTTTTCATTAGGTCTCATAAAAAGAATCTCAAGCTTATTGTTGGTTTTGTTGAAGATGATAAAGATGTTATCAGAGAAGTCAATAGAAAGGCTATAAGTTCTTTAATAGGGATACTTATATTTATCGGATTAATTTATTATTTAATTACTCTCATTGCTTCAATAATGGATTGGGTAATGAATCTATTTAAATAAAAAATGAGTTGAAATTTATTATTAAGTTTGAAGAGTTTCAAATGGAGTAAAACTCAGCAAATACAAGTGATATGAAAATGATGATTCTATTAAGTTTGCTGAAAATGACTGTATTTATTTAATCCCTCCCCTGTTCGCCGTAGCATAAATTCTATCGTGCGTTGTTCGGCATAGCGTCATCGCTATGTCGTAGCTAAAAGGAAGTCTCCAGACTTCCATATTCAAATATAGCAATTACCCATCGTCTCTCGACGAGGGGTAATTGGTTATTTGAATTCTCAAGTTTCTTGATATAGTCAGGAGCGTCCAACCGCTTCAAGCGGTTGGAAGCATAAAAAGAAAAGAAGTATGCAAATGCCACATCAAGTGTCAGTTCCAATCCGATAATCCCGTTTTGACGGGATGTTCGGTAAGCGGTGTCCATCCCATCTAAACTGGATTGACGAATACACAGAATGGTATTAATCTACTTAAAAACTCACCAAGCCTTTCAACCCTCCAAAACCGCCGATTTAGGGACTAATATTAGCCCGACCGTTTAATAATCAGCAATTTATTTATCTAATCAGTTGATAATCTTGGATTAAAAGCTCAGGAGATAGATTTAATCTTTTCGTCAAGTTACGTATCATTTCTACTGTAAGTTTACGCTTCCTATTTAAAACTTCCGACACTCTATTTTTACCGCCTATTTCAGCAATCAAATCCACTTGTTTCAACTGCATTTCTTCCATTCTGATTTTGATAGCTTCAATGGCGTCAGGTGTTTCAATCGCATAATGTTTCTTTTCAAAATCATCTATTAACAATCCCAATAGGTCGGCTTCATCACTTTCGGGTGTGCCAATAGCTGCGTCAAACAATAGTTCGAGCTGGCTCAAAGCGATGCGATAATCTTGTTCTGTTTTTATTAATTGAATGTTCATAATGCTGCGATTTTTTAAATTGTGTTTGCATCTATCTCATCATAAGCCTTATGCGTGCCTATGAATCGAATAAAAATCCATTGTTTTTGAAAATTGAATTTCGCAATTAGTCTGTACGTATTGCCTCTAATATTAAAAACTATTCTATTATCTTTCAGAATACTTGCCGTTGCGTAAGTCTTCTTCACATCATTTGGAGTGAGCCAATTGGAATTCATAGCCGTATCGAACCAAGTTTTTAGGTATTGTTCAGTTTCAGGATGCAAGTCCCAATAATCTCTTAATGTCCCTTTTGAAAATATACGTTCCATA
>JBBRJM010000044.1:0-5599 GCA_038219305.1 Minisyncoccia bacterium
ATGTATTAATTCCGACAGACTTTGCACTTTTGACAGCATTCATATCATGTTCAAAATAAATAACATCATCTTTATTTAAATTAAAATTATTCAATAGTGTCTCATAATATTTTGGGTCTGTTTTCTCTGGATTATGTTTCATGGTAAAAACTTCATACGGCATATTATCTAATCCATACAATTCTCTTTTATCATCACTAGCACCTGTTAAAATTATTTTTCTATTTGGATATTTTTCTAACAAGTCGTACATGTCTTTAAAAAGGACAAATTTTTCATTTTCCTCAACAATAAGACAGTAAACTGCATCAATTAAAATAGTTTTCATATATTATATTATTTTTAATAATGCTTCTAAGGCTTGAGGTAATTCATAAATCCCCGCAGATCCATTTAGATGCTTACCATTTGGAACTGATATCAAATCACATAAAAGTATACTAGAAAGTTCTTCTGCCTCCTTGAATGATACATTGGGGTCATCATTCCCATGTATTACAGTAAAATTTTCACAAACACTTTTTATGTGATCAAAATTAAATGGGTCCTCTAAAAAACTATTCACACTTTCATATCCATTTTTTTGAATTTTATGAATAGGACCAGACACAAGAACCGCTCCTCTGATCTTTTTCTCTATTGGTAAATTTTCTAAATATCTCAAAATTGCAGGAACTCCGAGAGAATGACCAACTAAAAATATTTCTTCATTAGGTTCACTTATAGCGAGAGAAATAGTTTTTACCCATTCTTCTTTCATAGGGTTATCTGGAGTTGGCATTGGCAAGGCACAAGCATAAATATCAATTTTTGCTAATTCTCTCATAAGCCAAGGTCTCCAACCTCCATTTGGCTGACCTTTAAACCCATGAATTAAAAATACTTTTTTCATCTTTCTATTTTACCATAATTTATAAGATCAAAACAAACCCTTACATTAGCAAGGGTTTGTTTTGATCTTTAGGAAAAAATATTTTATTCCTATGGATTATATTCCGGATCCTCTTTTAATTCATTATGTAAGAATTCTTTAACTTCTTTCATATTCATTTTCTTTTAAATATGTTTGGGCTTCTTTTAAAAATTTCAAAGATCGGATGGAGGCTAAATTATCCTTCAAATAAATTTTTTTATCAATATCATTTTGTAAGTGTGATATTGCCTCATCAATTGAGCAAAGATATACGCTATGACCCAATTCTATTTCCTCATCAGTTAATGAAAGTGGTTTGGCTTTGCCGAAACTTCTAACAAGATAACCAAAAATAAAACGACAATATTTTTTCCGCCATAACTCTATGTAGCCAAGAGATGTTACGATAGAGACATCATACCCAGATTCTTCTTTACATTCACGGATCATCCCCTCTTCTATTGTTTCTCCTTCTTCAATTCCTCCGCCGACTAGGGTAAAATAATTTCCTTTCTCAACTTTAATTAAAACAATTTTATTATCTTCAGTTAGAATAACAGTCCGCGCTCCATAGCAAATTGGCAATTCTTTAGCATCTTTACTGTCGAGATTATGTGGATTTAGAAAATCAATTTTTTTTAAAGTCGATAATTCATTTTTAAATCTGTTTTCCATAATGATAATTTATTTAATTAGATTAACAATGAATGAAAGCTCCTCAATTATAATTTGTGTACCTGTAATTTCTTTAATTAAAATCTCCCGAGCTCCGACTGATTTTTGAAGTTCGCTCTTAAATTTATTTATGACACCTTGGCCCTCGACTCCCGTTTTTATTTCAAGATTAATTAGGTCACTAGGATTAAGTCCAGCTTTTTTTCTTAAATCTTGAACTGCTCGAACAAGCTCGCGATATTGGCCTTCTGTGTGTAAGTCTTCTGTGATATATGTATCAAGTTCTACTTTCTTTTCTTCTCCTTCTATAAATTCAACATCTTTAATATTTAACTCATCTTTAAGTATTTCAATATATTCACTTGATAATTTTATAACTTTATAAACTTTTAAATTAGCAAGTGGCTGTCGAACTGGTATCCCAGCTTTTTGTCGTGCTTGTAGACCAAGAGTAACAATATCCCGAACTTCCTTCATCTCAGTAATAATATCCAGGTCCGACCCGGACATCGTAGGCCAAGTAGCTAGATGAACACTTTCTAAATCAGAATTATTCTTTAATTTCTGCCAAATATCTTCGGAGGTAAATGGAGTAAAAGGCGCCATTAATTTTGTTAGAGTTTTTAAAACATTATATAAGGTGGCCTTTGCCTCAGAGTCACCGTCTTTGAGTCTTTCGCGAGAACGACGAACATACCATGTCGAAAGATCATCCATGAAATCACGAATTGATCGAACCGGTTCTAATAATTTATAATTCTCTAAATTAATTGTCATCATTTCATTTAATTCAGTCAATCGAGAAATAATCCATTGATCTAGAGCGTGACTTGAGCCTTTGTAATTTTCATTTTCTAAAGTTTTATCTCGATACAATTCATAGAAAGCTAAAACGTTGTAAAGTAAATTAAATACCTTACTGTGAATTTCATTGACAGTTTTCTCATCAAAGTTTTTTGATTCTCCAGGTTGATTCACTGAATACATCCAAAGCCTCAATGTATCTGCTCCGTATTTATCCATCATTCTCCAAGGATCAACAACATTACCGAGAGATTTACTCATCTTCTTACCATTCTGATCAAGTAAATGACCCAAACAAATTACATTTTTATATGCTTTACCACGACCCATCAAAATACCAACGGCGTGCAGAGTGTAAAACCAACCACGAGTTTGATCTATCGCTTCACAGATAAAATCTGCTGGATACCCTACCCCTTCAACTAATTCTTTATTCTCAAATGGATAGTGGTCCTGAGCAAAAGGCATAGCTCCAGAATCAAGCCAAACATCCATAACTTCTTTTTCTCTATTTAATTTTCCACCACAAGAACAAACAAGATTTATTTCATCGATATATGGCTTATGTAAATCAAGCTGGTAATTTTCATCGTGAGGAATTGGAATAAAATCTAATTCTTCAAATTCTGCATTCTGTAGATAATTAAAATCCTTCAACATCTCAATTGATTCTGATGCTGTATATCCACGAGAACCAGCGACAGCAAGCCATGTAGGTCCACCATGCGTAACAATTAAAATATTTTTTCCTTTATATTTATTCTCTATATCATAAATAAAATTCATAGTCCTTTTTTTAACTTCATTATATGATTCACTCCCTGCGTCCCTATGATAAAAAACTTCAACTGTGTTTGGATAGACATTATGATAATCAGACCACTTTTGTCCTTCATATTCTGGAATAGACATTTCATGTAACCTATCATCAATCATAATTTGATCATCTTTAAATCCTATAACAGAAGCAACAATATCTGCAGTCTCTTTCGTTCTAATAAATGGAGAAGAAAAAATAAAATCTATTTTTTTATCCTTTAATTTCTCTGCAGATTCTTTTACTTGATTTCGCCCTTTTTCTGTCAGAGGATCATCGTTGTTATAAGAGGAACTAACCAAATCATCTAAATTATTTTTTGCTTCACCGTGACGCATTACAAAATATCTATTTCCAGATTTTTCAATTTTAGATTTAATCTCGGCAATACTCCCTATAACTTCAACTTTCTTACAATCAACACATGTCCAAACCGGCAGTGGTGACCCCCAATAACGCTCCCGAGAAATTGCCCAATCCTTTATTTCCCGAAGCCAATCACCAAAACGTCCCTCTTTTATATTTGTTGGTTCCCAATTTATTTCTTCATTTTCTTTAACGAGTTTATCTCGCAGAGCAGACATTTTGATATACCAAGAATCACGCGCATAATAAATCAGTGCTGTTTTACAACGCCAACAGTGTGGATAAGAGTGCTCATATTTTTCTTTTTTAAATAAAAGGCCTCGGTGAGCGAGATCTTTAATGATATCAACGGCCACATCTTCATCGCGAACAAAACGACCTTCTAAAAAACCTGTACCTTCGATAAAATGACCATTTAGCCCAACTGTGTGGTGCTTTGGTAAACCAATTTGGTTTCCAAGATTAAAGTCATCTATACCGTACATGACAGCCGTATGCACAACACCAGTTCCATCTTCAGTTGTCACGAAATCAGCCCCGTAAACTTTATAAGCGGTATTTAATTTATTTTTTTCTTTTTCAGGAAGAGTCTCAACTAAAAATGAATAAAGTGGTTCATATTCTTTCCCAATTAAATCTTTCCCTTTAAATTCTTCAACTATTTCATATTTTCCAGAGAATAATAAAGGAACTCTTGATTTGGCTAATATATATATTGCAGATGATAAAAAAGTAGACTCAGTTTTGCTTTCAGCTCTATTTCCCGAAAATGTCTCAGGAATATCATTCCCTTGTTCTATTTTAATTTTTACGTAATCAATTTTCTCGCCGACAGCAAGTGCCACATTTCCAGGGAGCGTCCACGGAGTCGTCGTCCAAGCTAAAATGTATGTATTTACTTCCTCCTTTAATTTAAATTTAGCATAGACGGACAAATCTTTGACATCAAGGTAGCCTTGAGCAAGTTCATGCGAAGATAAAGTTGTCTCACAACGTGGACACCAAGGCACAACTTTATAATCTTTAAAAAGTAAACCTTGTCTGTCGGTTTCTTTAATAACGTTCCAAACTGATTCAATATAATTATTGTGATATGTCACATATGGATTCTTCTGGTCTACCCAGTAACCGATACGGTCAGTAAATTTCTCCCAAACATCTGTATATTCCCAAACGCTTTCCCGACACTCTTTATTAAATTGAGCAATGCCATATTCTTCAATTGCCTTCTTCGAAGTAAGCCCGAGTTTTTTCTCAACTTGAAGTTCAACAGGAAGTCCGTGAGTATCCCATCCCCCTTTTCGGCGAACATGATAACCGCTCATAGTTTTATATCGAGGAATAGCATCTTTAAATGCACGAGCTTCGAGATGATGTATCCCTGGCTTACCATTTGCTGTCGGAGGACCTTCGAAAAATACATACTCACCCTTTGGTGAATCTTTCTCCAAACTCTTTTGGAAAATATTATTTTCCTTCCAGAATTTCAAGACCACTTCCTCTCTCTGTGCATTTTTTGATTTTTTATTTTCTTCCATAGTATTTTTATTAAATAATAATTAAAAAACTCGTCCACATACAACAATAAAAATTGTTATACAAGGACGAGTTTCTTTTGAAACACGTGGTACCACCTCATTTACTTCTCATTTACTGGGTTCTACTTGCCAATCAAGGCTTTCTTCCCAATGCTCCGAGGTGATACCTGCCCGGATTACTCGGACGGGACCTCTTCACTGCATATATTCAAATAATACCAATAAATGAAAAATTTGCAAGATTATATCACTTCATTTTGATAACATTTTTCACAATATACTATTTCGGGACGTTCTGGGGAATATGACGTCTCAAATTGATTTGTACACCCTTCATGCATACAAGTGCGGTGCCAGAGTTTAAGTGGGTTACGCTGTAAGAATCTCTCGTAATGTCTACAGTTAGGACAAAGTCTTGGGAGAGGTAGATTCATCCGTTTGTAAAATTGTAGTTCTTCGGGGATTATTTTAAAGGCTTCAGTACAT
>JBBRJM010000045.1:0-5481 GCA_038219305.1 Minisyncoccia bacterium
TCGGAATCCAAGAGAAAGGGGAGGTTAAATTAGATCTGTCGAAACGAAAGTATTAAATTAACGGATTTGAAAAATTCAAAGTTGAATATGATAACTGAATAAGACAGATAGTATATTTTCTCGACATCATACGTAAATCCTACGGATTTTGCTTTATTTTTGAATTAGTTCGTGAAAATAGGAGTTATGTGAAATGAAAAAAAATCTAATAAAAAATTAAGATAATTCTCATTTATAGTTACCAATTAAATGGTAATATGTATATGGAAAGAATAATTCTTTCACAAAAAACGGAGGTGAAGTTTATGAAAAAAGCAATGAAAATAATGATAATTTTTGTATTGTGCATTACTATTGTTTCTCCACTTAATTACGCATCACAATTAAAGTTATCTTATTCAACACCTAACTTATTGAGCAGTGATAGTCTCTTTAATGATGCTATTCAAGGAATTAGCTCAGTTAGTCCTAAGATGACAAATCATTTACAACAGATGGAAGTTGAAGTGCAAATTAACGATTTAAATGAATTAGAATATTCGAAATATGAGATGTTGAATCAAATTGAAGGTCTTAGCGACAAAACTTGTTTGATTTTGGCTAAAGCAATGGCGTATCGCTATCTTGAAGCTACTAGTATAAATAAATCTATAGTTGAAAATTCAGAAAAATATATTTATGACAGCAGTTTTTCAAGTGTTGCCAATAGTACAAGTACTGATCCTAGAGTGGCTGCATACTATGTTCAAAATAAGCCAGTTGCGCAACAATTATATTCAGACTACATTTCAATTTTAAATAGTCCTTATATTCCTGGATCAGAGAGATGGCTTGCAGCACAATCATATAGAGATGCACAATTTATTTCATATGTTAAATCTGGTGGTCCATGGGATTTAAAACTTCCATTAGGTGTTTACAGTACATATAATTTGCTAGGCAGAGTTAGAACAGGAGAGTACCTTGGGAATCATCACTATGGATACATGGGGCGATACTGTGGGTATTCTGAAAATTATCTAAAATTAGCTGCTGGCATTGTTCAAGTAATATCAGGAACAAGTGATTGGGCTTACATGAGCAGTTATTTTGATGATCCAAGAGATCAAGCTGCAATAGCAGACGGTTACATTGAATATTCTATTGATTTAGGAATTGGCATATTTTATTAAATTATAAACAGAAGGCGTTAGCCTTCTATTTACTTATTATTGATTGTGAGGTTGAAATGTGGAAAATTATACGGTTTATTACTATAATCTTTATAACTTTGGCTATTTTAATGGGAATTTTGATTTACAGATTTTTCTTTAGTATGAATAGTTTGCCTAAAGGTGATCTTATTGATTCTATTGATTCTCCAAATGGCAATAATACAGTTAATGTTTATCTTGTTAGAGGTAGTGCAACCGTTGCAGAAGCAATACGGTGTGAGATAATATTTAAGGATAGACTAATAAATAAAAGTCGGAATATATATTGGCAATATAGGCAAAGTGAAGTGGAAATTACGTGGTTAAATGACACAACAATTAAAATTAATGAAATATATTTAGATATCAATAAAGATGTTTATGATTATAGACAAGAAAAGGATAATGATTAATAAATATATTGTGAAAATCAAGTAAAATAAAATCAATTGAGGTAAAGTATAATATTCACTTCACATAACACACCATTCTAGCCACTGAGGCGGCTAGAACGGTAGAACGTTAGACGAAATTCAAATAATATAGAAACACTATACATTAAAATATCAATTTAAAAGGAGACCAACTATGGCAAACTTACCCTATATGGTATCAGCATCAGTCGCAAACAAAATATTAAAAAAAATTAAAGAGGCAACTACTCCCACAAAATTTACTCAAAATTTTTTATCAACAACTCTTGGTTTTACGGGAGCAAATGATAAGGCATTTATCTCCTATTCGAAAAGTATTGGATTTATTGATGCTTCTGGTGTCCCAACTGAACGATATAAACAATTTAGAAATCCTAATTTATCTGCTAAAGCTCTAGCAAAAGGACTACTTGAGGCATACAAACCTTTATATGATCGCAATGAACGTTTTTACGAATTAACTAAAGAGAAATTTAACGAACTAGTCTGTGAAGAAACTGGATTTGATCATGATAATATTACGGCAAAAAGAATAACAAATACTTATTTTGAAGTAAAGAAACTTGCAGAGTTCTCAGGTGGAATTGATGAAGATTCTCATGATGTTGATGATGAAGATTCAAACAGTACTCAGCCTGAATTAACTAAATCAGTCTCGACAGTAAACAAACTTGGTTTATCTTATAACATAAATTTAATCTTACCAGAGACTGATGATCCTAAAGTATTTAATGCAATTTTTAAGAGCTTAAAGGAGAATTTATTGTTATGAATACTAATGAAAATAAGTTGAGATCTTTTTGCTTCAGTTGTATGGCTGCTAAAAGTGATTTGGATTTATTACAAGTGAAAATTAATTACCCGATTACAAAAAAAAAGGAAATTGTACAGAACAACTTATCAGACTATTTTGATCAAAATATTTTCTTTGAAGCACAAAGTATGGCACAGTACTATTCGATTTTCTATTGCCTTGAAAGATCGGCGAGAGATTTAATTGTAGAAAAATTGAAAGCAATTCATGGTGGGAATTGGTGGGTAATTAAGGTGCCCGAAATTATACAAAAAAGTGTAAGAGAGAATATGCAAAAAGAATTAGATGCAGGAGTAACCATTAGATCTGACAAAGAAATTGATTATACGACATTTGGAGAATTAGGCGAAATTGTAAAATCAAATTGGTCAGATTTTGGAGATATATTCAAAAGTGTAAAAGCTTATACCAAAATAATGACAAGTCTCAATGTTTTAAGAGGACCGATTGCACATTGCTGTAAACTTTCAGAAGATGAAATTGATAGGTTGAATTTGGTAGTACGAGATTGGATGAGAATTCAATCAAAATAAATACAATTTGAACTCCGTCTAACACACCATTCTAGCCACTAAGGCGGCTAGAACGGCTGAACGTTATATGTCATTGAAAAAGACAAAGTTGTCGGTAAGTACATAACGATTAGAGTTTAAAAAAATGTTATGATAGTAGAAGCTATTCATATATTTAAGAAAAGATCAAAAAACTTTTTAAAGGTTTGCTAAAAATCACAGTATGCCTCATTTCTATTCAGAGTCTTCCACCTCTGAAAACTTTTAAGGCATTGTCGCAAATGTTAATGGCATTGTCGGTTCCGAGGTTCACAACGAATCGTTTTACATTATCGAAGTCTTACTTGTTTCAGAAGTCTCACGAAACGACGCTTCATAAGAAGCGTCATTGTGCAGTCGGTAACTGGAACATAACGTGACTGATAAAAAATGACATCTCAAGTTTTCGACGGTGGAATAGGTTGGTTCTTTAATTAAAAGAAAAACAAAACGACATATAACACACCATTTCCGCCACTGAGGCGGCGGAAACGGTAAGAACGTTATAAGAAATTAAAAAAACAAAAAAGACATAAAAAAACATGAAAAGATACAGAAGACATTAAAACATTAGAAAAATTAAGAACATAAAAAAGCCAGCTAAGGCTGGCTAATTAAAAGAAATATGAAGTTCCTTACCAAGAGTATGAGCAATTCTATTTAAAAACTCAACACTTGGATTATAAGAGCCGTTTTCAAGTCTTGATATTGCAGATTGCTTAGTTCCCATTAAAGTCGCTAACTCTTTTTGAGATAACCCTTTTTCAATTCTTAATCGGATTATTTCTTTTTTCAATTCATAAACAGGAGACATTTCATCATATTCAGTTTTAATTTCATTGTCATTAAAAAGAATTTTTTTAATTTCATTATGATTCATAAGTTCTCACTCCTTTCAAGGTATTCCTTCATATATTCAATAGCTTTGTTTAATTCTTTGGGAGGTGTTTTAGATGTTTTCTTTTGAAATGCGTTAAGCAATATGATTTGCTTTGATTTCATAGTGAAATAGAAGATTCGATAATTGTTAGTCGATTGTTTAACTCTTAATTCCCAGATGTCCTTTGTTCCTGTCATTTTTTTAATATAAGGCATTCCGAGTGATAAACCGAATTCTTCAAGAAGATCAATATCTCTTAAAATTTTAGCAGCATCTTTTTTAGGAATTTGTTCTAAAAATTCAAGAATAGGGCATGTATTATTACGAGTAAAGTATATGATTTTATGCAATCTGTAACCTCCTATATATATCAATTATATAACATATATGTGATATATGCAATAATAGAAACAAGAATACAAGTAATAAAAATAAAAGTGTAACGTCTTATAACACACCATTTCCGACACTAAGGCGTCGGAAACGGCTAAACGTTAACTGAAAGCGTTGAAAACAAAAAAAAATGCGAATTGAGGAGAGTTTTATGACAATGAGAATCAAAGAATTACTCAAGAAGAATAAAAGGCTGATGATTTTCATTCCGATTTTTATTGTATATATAATTCTTTTTGAATTAATTATGGGAATTGGAATGAAAAATAATTCAGTCTGGGATAAAGGCGACAAGTGGTCAAAAAACAATTAAGGTCAAAAAACAATTAAGGTCAAAAGACAATTAAGATCAAAAAACAATTGAGGTCAAAAGACATTTAAGATCAAGGTCGATTAAATTCAAAAGATAATTTGAAAGCAAAACGCCATCAGTTAACACACCATTCTAGCCACTGAGGCGGCTAGAACGGTTGAACGTTATAGGAAACTCTAGAAATCCAAATACATTAAAAAAGATCAGATTAAATTTAAAGCATAACCAAAGCGATTGATAATTTATTCAAGTAATTGTTCATATTCAAACTAAGCCATAATTTAAGATCTGAATAAATAACGAAATTGGAGGCGAACATGAATAAAAGCAATTCGGTTAAAAAAAAGAATAAAAAAAGGAATATTATATACACTCTAATGGGAAATGAACTTATGACCGGAAACAAACTCAAAATAAGAATATCTAGATACATCTATTATGCCAAAGATACAGTTGTTTTTTCAATTGTTTACAGCCTGATAAGGATAGTGTTATTTGGAAAAAGAAGTTTTTTAATTCAGACAGACAATTTTTTATTAGGACTGTTTGTTGATATGGTTTTAGCATTTATATTTTTATATATAACGACATTTTTATGGTATGAATTTAGAGTATATCGCCATAACGCGAAGAATTCGAAGAATTTTTTTTGAAGTGATAGTACGTACGAAGAAATCGAGCTATCGCTCGAAAAAAGATAATTGAGCTACGCTCAAAAAAGTCAAAAGATAGTAAAGGTCAAAACAAGTTGAAAAACGTAAGAACAAATAAAGATAGTCGAGCTTCGCTCGAGTAAGAGCATCCTATAACACACCATTCTAGCCACTAAGGCGGCTAGAACGGCTGAACGTTATATGTCATTGAAAAAGACAAAGTTGTCGGTAAGTACATAACGATTAGAGT
>JBBRJM010000046.1:0-5301 GCA_038219305.1 Minisyncoccia bacterium
GGCACAATTTCGGTTATGACTTTTTTTCGTCCTTCAGGCATTTGATCGATAATAGACAGGTCGAGGTCTCCGTAGATGGTCAGAGCAAGTGTTCGAGGAATTGGAGTAGCTGTCATTGAGAGATAGTGTGGCGAGTGTCCTTCTTTTTTAGCCAATTTCATTCTTTGATTAGTACCAAAGCGATGTTGTTCATCAATGATAACTAAACTCAAATCTTCAAATTGGACGGTTTTTGAGATCAATGAATGAGTACCGATGACAATTGGGATTTCACCATTTTTAATCCATTTGAGTAATTGATTCTTGGAAATTGAAGTCCAAGTTTTAACTTGTTTCCCGTTTTCCCAAGCAGCGCTTTTGCTAGGAAATTTACGACAACCAGAGGAAGTTATTAAAGCAATTGAAATTCCGGTGTGCTCGAAGTACTTTGTAAAATTCTCAAAAAGTTGAGTGGCTAGAACTTCAGTTGGTGCCATATAAGCGACTTGTAAATTGCCAAAATTCTGCCCAACTGGACGATTTTTAATAACAGCGTAAGCCACAGTGGCAGCCACAAAAGTTTTTCCCGAACCAACATCACCTTCAATTAAACGCGACATTGGTTTTTCTTTTTGGAAGTCATTTAGAATTGTCTCAATCGTTTTTGTTTGAGCTTCGGTCGGAGTAAAAGGGAAACGAGAAATAAAATCTTTAATATCACGCTCTGGGATAATTAGTTTATATGAATATAATTGCTCAAATTTTTTTCTTTCTTGTTGTCGGGCTAGTTGGATGAAAAAAACTTCTTCAAAAGCAAATCTTTTGCGGGCGATCTCAGCATGTTCTTTCTTTTTTGGAGTATGAATCCAAACTAGAGCTGCATGCAAGCTCGGGAGTTTGTATTTGCTTAATAAACTAAGATCAAGATAATCAACAATATTTTTTACACAATCGTCTTTAAGGATTTTTAAGATAGCGTGGTAGAGCCATTTTGTAGTAATGCCTTTCGTTTCTGGATAAATCGGAAAACCATATTGATAATTATTTTCAGCTTTTTCAAAAAGTGAATCATGAATGTCAATCGGTAAGATGTCCTCTTTGTTAATCTCTGGGTTTGTTAGAGTTAAGCCATAAGTTTTACTTTCCGAAACTTTTCCAGTAACTCTAACTGTTGATCCATCTTTTAACATTTTTGCCAAGTAAGGTTGATGAAACCAGACAATATTTATTTTACCACTGAGATCAGTAATGGTCGCTTGGCCCATTGGGATTTTGCTTTTGAATCCTTTTTTTGTCTGTAAATTTGAAATGTTTCCCAATATTGTGACTTGTTCACCAGGAGTTAATGTATTGATATGACGAACCTCAGATATATCAGTGTAACGAGAGGGAAAGAAAAATAATAAATCACGCAGTGTCTCTAAATTAAGCTTAGCCAAAGCCTGCTTTTGATATAAGTCTAGTCGGAAATGTATTTCAACTTTATCAGTTAGTTTCATATTGATTGTTAAGTTTCGGCTGTTTGTCGTGACCATATAACACCAGACCTCCGATGGCAATTAAGATAAATAAAAGAATAAATGTTTTAATTTTGCTTACTTCTTTCATATAGATCGATTATACCATATAAATAAAGCCTAAAAAATAAACCCCGAGAATTCGGGGGGTTTATTTTTTAGGCTAGAGTACTATTGATATGTTCGATGAGTTCTTCTAGTGAGAAATTTGATTTAACCATGACTTCTGTTGCGCCGAGGCTTATAGCTTTGTCGATATCTTTTGTCTCAGATAGATTAGAAAAAACAATAACAGGTATTTTTTTAATTGTTTCAGTTTCTCTAATCTTTTTCAAAATATCAAAACCATCAAAATTAGGAAGAAGGAGATCAAGAATAATGATATCAATGCCTGGTTCCATGATCATACTCATTCCTTCTTCACCAGTTTTCGCCACAATTACATCATAATTGCTTTTTTTTATTTTTGCGGCTTCCAGATCTTGAAGAAAATTATCATCTTCGATTATTAATACCTTTTTCATAAGTTAGATTATATCACACAATTTAGGCTATAGGCAATACAACAAAAAATGTTGTTCCTTCTTCTTTAGAACTTTCAAACCAAATTTTGCCATTATGTCGCTCGACTATGCTTTTTGTAGTAAAGAGACCAAGACCAGAACCGATGATTTCTTTTTCAACGGCATTCGGTGCTCGAAAAAATTTATTGAATATTTTTATTTGATCATCTTTATTGATACCAATACCTTGATCGTGAACAGATATTTTAATATTGTCAGTTAATTCGTCGTGATCAAATAATATAGTTATATCTCCATTAACCTGGCTATATTTTATAGCATTTTCAATTAGGTTTTGAAAAACGACAATAATCATTTCCTCATCGCCATTGATGTTTGGAATTCTAATGTCTTCTTTAATAAAAGATAAATCAATTTTTTTATTATTGATTTCGCCTTGGAACTCTAAAATAACTTGATTCATCAATTCTACAATATTAATTTGTTTAAAATTAAAAGCGATAGATGTATCATCGGAGTGATTTAAAGTTAAAAGATCATTAACGAGTTTAATCGTTTTTTCATTACTAATAAGGGCTTGAGATAAATATTTATTTTGTTCCTCATTTATTTCACCAAGTTCCTTATTAAGAAGCATCTTGAATGTCCATTTAAGAGCTGAAAGGGAAGTTCGAAGTTGATGAGCAGAAATTGAGATCAAATCTGATCTATTTTCATTCATTTTTTTTAATTCCTCATTTTCGTTTTTAAGTCTTTCGATTTCTTCCATACGAATATATTATAGCACATTGTAGGATTTTAAGTTCCAGTTTTCTATTTTTATGGAATAAAGAGAAAGTTAATATTTTTGGTATAAATATCCGCGCTCACACTAAACATGTATTAAAAAAAAGGATTGATATTGAAAAAGGATAATTATTAGGGTTTTTAAAATATAAGGCTATCTTAGAAAATAAAAATCACATCAGCTTTTTTTAAATAAATTTTGTTGACAATAATTAATTATGGGTATATACTCATAATAGATAGTAGATATCGGTCGAGTTATTTATTAAAAACTAATAAACTATATAAATATTATGCCTAATTTAGATAAAACAGGTCCAGTAGGTCAAGGACCAAGAACTGGTAGAGGATTTGGTCATTGCGGTGGTGTGTTGAAACGAGGATGGGGTTGTAGAGGATGTTGTTGTTGTGGAAGTATCTTTGGAAAACGTCTTTCCACTCAAGACAAGCTAGCAGAATTAGAAGATCAAGAAAAAATGCTTGAAAAAGAATTATCTTTAATTAAAGAAGAAAAAGATTCCTTGGTATCTTTAAAAGAATAACATTATAAAAATGGTCTATTAGAATTAGATCAGTTTTATATTATTTAATTTATAAAAATTATTATATATTTTATATATGGTAGAAATTATTCAAAGTGGAAATAAAACTCTTAGGCAAATATCAAAAAATATTCCTCTTTCTGATATAACAAATTCAGAAAATCAAAAAATTTTGAAAGATATGAATGATGCTCTTGATGGTCAAGATGATGGAGTGGCTATCGCGGCTCCGCAGATAGATGTATCTCTTAGAATTTTTATTGTTTCAGGAAAGATTTTTGATAAAGATTTTATTGATGGTTCTCTTAATTTTAAAAATATTAAGATTCATTCCAATTTATTTTTTATTAATCCAGTAATTACAAAAATATCTAAAGATAGAAAAATTATGGATGAGGGGTGCCTTTCTGTTAGGCTTATTTTTGGAAAAGTTCGCAGAGCAACAAGAGCAACAGTAGAAGCTTATGATGAAAAAGGTCAAAAATTTACAATGGAGGGAACTGGGCTCTTAGCTCATATCTTTCAACACGAGATTGATCATTTAGAAGGAATTCTTTTTATTGATAAAGCCAAAGAAATGAGAGAAATTTTACAATAAAAGTTATATAATAATATTATGCCAAGACCACAACATTGTTTATGTAAAGGAATAAAATTTGAACCAAATGTTGTTTATTTTAAACCGCAGGGTATTTCAATGCGAGATTTAGAAATAGTTGAAGTTTCTATGGAAGAAATTGAATCTTTTCGTTTGCGACATGTTGATAAATTAGAACAAACAGAGGGAGCTTTGAGAATGAATACTTCGCAAAGTACATATCAAAGAATATTATATTCTGCATATGAGAAAATAGCAGATGCTTTGACAAGCGGAAAAGCAATTAAAATTATTAAACATTAATATATAAAATATATGAGTAAAAAGTTAGTAAAAATATCAATAGTATTCGCTTTGTTTTCATTATTATTTTTGATTCTATCAACGATTAATGTTTTAACACCTAGATTTGTCCATGCTGAAGATAAGGTTCAGGTGGTTTTCTTTTTTGGTGATGGATGTCCTCATTGTGCTAAAGTTGAACCAGTAATTAATAATCTTAAAAATAAATTTCCTCAAGTAGCATTTAATAAATATGAAATATATCACAATAAAGATAATGCGTTGCTACTGTATAAAATATACGATCAATATAACGTTCCAAAAGAAGATCGTGGAGGGGTTCCAATAGTCTTTGTTGGTAAAGAATATTTTATGGGAGATAAATCAATAATTGATAATTTAGAAAAAAAGATTATTTCAGAATTATATTTTATAAAAGATAATAAAAAAATTGATACGGTAAATAATTTACCTTTAATCACAACACCAAAAGATGCTTTGATCACTCCTACTGTCTTAGAAGATAAAAATATTATTAATGTTGAATCAGATATTACAACAGAAAAACCATATTCTCTTGGGCTATTACTGGGGCTGCACTAGTGGATTCAATTAATCCTTGCGCAATAGCCGTACTCCTCATACTTCTAACAGCTTTAATGATAGGAGCAGAGAATAAAAAGAAGGCTTTGTATGGAGGATTAGCTTTTACTCTTTCTATTTATATTACCTATTTTTTATTTGGATTAGGATTATTGCAACTCATAGCAGTCACAAATTTAGCAAATATAATTGCGAAAATTGTTGGAGTAGTAGCTTTAATTATCGGATTAGCCAATATTAAAGATTACTTCTTTTATGGAGGAGGAGGTTTTGTGATGGAAATACCAAGAAGATGGAGACCTACATTAAAGAAAATTTTAAATAGTATAACTTCTCCAGTTGGTGCATTTTTTGCTGGTTTTGTGGTTACTTTGTTTGAGTTACCTTGTACTGGTGGTCCATATTTTTTTGTAATTGGATTATTGTCACAGACAGAACACATTATAAATGTAATTCCAACTCTCTTGTTT
>JBBRJM010000047.1:0-5221 GCA_038219305.1 Minisyncoccia bacterium
TATAAGGTTATCTCGGATAAACGAGATGGCTATTTTAAGTATATCGTCTAGGCGATAATGATTAATTTTAAATACCGTTTGACCGATATTTATATTTTTCACATCTCGTCTATCCGATATAAAATAACTCTTATATTATAAACTAATATAAAGACTATTTCAATCAATATTTCAAAGTTATCCCCACTACGAAAAATAACTCACCCATGTGAGCTATCTGGTTTAAATATAAATCCTTATAAATCTCTTTTCTTAAATATTTTAGGTAAGATTGCCAGAGTAAAGAAAAGGATAATTAAGAGCAAAATTATAAAGATGATGATGAACCAAAACAGATAAATACTAAAACCTCCCTTTAAATTTTGGGTGGTCGATTTAGTTATTTGGAAAGTCCCCGCTCTTATAATTTGACTAACGTCACCATCATAGCGATTTATCGAAACATCGTAGGTGCCGGCCTTTTCAAATGGAGGAATTCTGACTTCGCGATCCCCCTCTTTAACTAATGAATGCTTAAACAAATATTGAGCCTCTATATTTTTATTGCTATTTTTTATTTCAAACCAAAGGTCATCATCTTTCTTGCTAGACAAATAATTAATTTTCACATCAATACTTCCACCTGCGCTTAATCTAAAATTTCCATCCATGATAAAATCATAAACTAAACCACTCTGAGATATCGAAGCCTCACTATCTATAAATTTTACTTCCGTCTCTGGTGTCAAAATTTTACCCCAGAGATCTTCTGACAGAGGATTGTGAATAATATTTATTAAGGTACCAGAGGAATAATTTCCAGCTCGATCACGAGCAAAAAGTGAATAAAAATATTTATTCTGATCTATCACTTTACTATCAGTAAAATAATTTCCCTTTCCCTCATAGACAAGAATTCCTTGATTTGGATTCGCATAATATCGCTTTGTATTTTTCATCACTCGAACGTAATCAAAATCAAGATCAGTAGGATTTAGCCAGCTGACGGTGATACCAGAGATATCTGAAGATATAGTTACCTTTTTCACATTACCCGGGGGTGTGGTGTCGGGCAGTGAAAGAGTTCGAAAAATTTGGTTCTCCAATGAACTTGTTTTACCGAGAAGATTTTCAGCTTCAATATTAAAATAGTAATTTGTTCCTTCTTTTAAATTAGAAATTTCGATTTTATGATTTAAAAGATAATTAATATTTCGAATTACGCCATCTTTATAATCAGGTCCCTGACCCCACTTGAGATTAGACATTATTGGAATGACACTGTTCCATTTAATAGTCGCACTATTATATGAGACTTCAACGGTTAGGTCATTAAAAACATTATTCATCACGAGGCCGCCACTTGATTTTTTACCGGCATCAGGCAACACAACTACCGGTGTACAATCAGCTGGACAAACAAAAAAATCTTCACTTCCCTGTTCACAGATATCGTTATTATTACAACTCCCAACATGTAAATTAAGATTAATTCCATCGAGCGAATTAGCAAAAAGGAGCGGACAATTAGTAAAATAAATTAAAACAACAATTAAAGTAAATTTATATTTATTCATAAAGTAGTGGCCGTAGCAACAATAGTGACATTATAGTCACCAGATGATTGGATATGGTTGGCTCCGGTTTCAGCACGAAAATGGACGGTAGCCGTACTACCCGATGGAACATTAGCACTACTATTTTGAGCTACTGTTTTAGGAATAGTCGAAAGCCCATCCCAGCATTTTCCAGGTGTTTCTTGAACTCCAATGTTACAGCTAAAACCGTTATCTAGATATCGAGAACTCGCTTCTGTCCCTTCGGGTGTAAAACCAAACGAAGAAGCCGTGTCAGCATTTATAAAGTCATAATCAGGATCTGCTCCAACAGGAACATAATCATCAAGTGAATCGGTTGCCGATTTGAGAGCCGGCGTCGAAGTTGAGGCAATCGTCATAGTATAACCAGCTGAATTATCTGTCGTTACTTGCCAAGACATTGTTCCTTCACTAGATCCTCCTGAAAGACCCCCCATCGAACTCATGACTAAATCCGACGGTTCTGAAATCGCAATATAACTTTCATTCATCTGCCAATAACCGGCATGGAGATAGTATCTATCGCTATTTGAATCCCCTGTCCCAATTTCACCCATGGTATCATTTAATTTATAGGTATCACTTGCTCCGTCTGAACCGCCGAAATTAACACTATCCTGTTGTATTTTATAAGTCGAACTTTGCATATAGTCCGCTAGTATTTCATAATAAAAATTAAAAAAGACATAAATGACCAAGGTCAAAAGAACGTAGTATTTACTTTTTGCAAAGACGTTTGAAAAGTTCATACTAAAATTTTATCTTATTTTTTCTTCAGCTCAAATCGAGTAAACACATAATAGACAAAGGAGATAATGAAAATCAAACCAACAAAGGTTGCAGTCAATATTTTCCAAGGAATAATCCAAAATGCGATACTTTCTTCTTGGTTGAGATTACCAAACCCTGGATAAAGAGATAAATTAGCTGTATAACGCCCAAGACCTGCCCCTTCTTGCCAAAGGACTTCGCGATATCGGATTGAATCAGGTAATGAGAAATAAGCATCAACAGGTATGGCTCCCACTTCACTTCCAAGGATATTTTTTATAATAATTTTTCCGTGAGGAACTAAGTGAACATTACCAGTATTTTTAAATAATATTTCAAATCCTTTTGGTCGATTTTCATAAAATGATTTTTCTGGACCAATCAACTTAAAATCCTCCAGTGTTCCTTCTTCTTTACCTTCACCATTAATTCTCAAAAAGAAAAGTGAACCAATACGAGAAACAAGGCGAGCTTTACCTTCAGTTTCTTTAGATTGACTGCTGTCAAATATTTCCGGTTCATTTGAAAC
The DNA here is from genome assembly GCA_038219305.1 of Minisyncoccia bacterium. Lineage (GTDB taxonomy): Bacteria > Patescibacteriota > Minisyncoccia > Phycocordibacterales > UBA9973 > UBA8515. The sequence goes on from JBBRJM010000047.1 coordinate 2,878, forward strand.
AATCAAGGCGCCATAATAACCTCGAGGTTCAGCATCAAGTGGAATTGAAACTTTGACTGGAATTACAATCTTTTCACCCAAATCGAGTGAAAACTCAATGATCTCCGGTTCAATAAAATTTTTAACTGAATAGGGTCCTTGCTCATCACCTAGTAACTTAATAGGACTAGACGAATCATTGGTCCCAATCATGTCCTCGGTCGTTAATTTAAATTTAACATTTTTGCCGATTCTATTTGTGATGGTTATACTCTTTGTGACACTTTCACCCGGATTAACTAGAATTTCTGTTTTACCTGGTTCGACAACGAAATCATTCTTCTCTGGCATATTAATTTTTGTTTTTTCAAAAGCGAAAATCAATCCACTAAAACAAAAAGTGACTAGAGCGATTATCCCTAATTTTATTACAATTTTCTTTGAGTTAATTTTTTTCATATATTATATTTCTGTGGCCGTGGCTGTAATAGTCGCAGTATAAGTTCCAGATGCTACATAGACACCATTTTGTTGAGCAGCAAAACAAACTGTTGTATCAATACCCGTAGTTGGAGTCACTGTATTTCTGGTCGCCACAGTCTTATCGGCTGCTTTAAAGCCAACATATTTAAGCGTTGCATTTGGCGTACTACCCGAACCACAGTTGGCTCCTGTTCCCCAAAGACCGAGTCCTGTTACATCCGTTCCAAAGGCCGAATAACCAAATTCTTTCTGACCTGAGGCAACAGACCAAAACTCTGGCGTCCCGTTCGTTGTTTCCGTATAGTCAGTAAATGAATTGGCACCACTGACTAGAGCTGGGCTGGCCGAGGCTTTAACTCCTAAGGAATATCCTGTTGTTTTATTAGTTTTGACAGTCCAAAGAACTGTCCCAATAGAACCATCAGAAGAGATGCCAATATTAGGAGCCATTGTAACATCAGTCGGAGTTGTGATAGTAATACCAGAGTCAACAGTTAAACTTACAACAACACTATCGGGTGCGGTAGCGGCAGTAACTTCCGACGGTTCCAAATAAACATAAATTACTTGGACCAAAAACATCATAATGACTGAAGATGTAAATATTTGTTTAAGAAAATGTTTTTTCATTAGAATTATAATTTTTTAATAATAAGCAAGTGTCTTGACCTTTAATCTAAGAAGCGGTGGCTGTAGCTGTAATTGTTGCCTGATAAGAACCAGATGATGCATAGACAGCATTTTGTTCAGCGGCAAAACAGATACTACTCGTCACTCCGACATTAGGAGTAACACTTGCTCGACTGGCAATCGTGACATCACTTGTACTAAATCCACGATATTTTTGAGCGACATTCGTAACTCCAGTTCCAGTATTGCCACAGTTATCGGCTGTTCCCCAAGTGGCATCTAATACATCAGCTCCATATGCTGAATAGCCAAATTCTTTCCCTCCTGCAGGGACCCCTCCCCAGGCCACAGGAGTGCCTGGAGTCGCTTCCGTATAATCAGTAAATTGATCAGTCGTACCATTTTTCAATGCTGGCGAAGTTAGAGATTTGACGGCCAAGACATAACCAGTGGCACTATTGGTCGCGACAGTCCATGAAGAAGAACCGACTGATCGATCAGAAGTAACACCCATATTAGGCGACATTGTGGCATCTGTCCCATTACTAATTGTGACGCCAGAAGTGACGTTTAGAGTTATGATAATATCATCGGCGGCAGTAGCAGCTGTAATTTTTGCAGGCTCAGCCATCAAATAGACCATCTGAATAAATAGTAGCAAAACAAGAGATAATCCAAAAATTTTTCGCACAAAAATCTTTTTCATTTAATTTATTTATTATAACAAAAAATTTTATATTAGCCAATCAAAATGGTGGATAAAATAAGTTGTTTATCGCACTTGGAATCCAAGAGTAATAACTTTTTCATTAATTTTGACCATCACGGCACTAACTTCTTCATCTATTAAAGTCCGATCATACGATTGAAAAACTAATCGATAAGCCAACGATGTTCTACCCTCTTTACTAAATTCATCAAATAAAATTGGCTCAGCATTTAGTAACTCTCCACCCAATTCCTTGTAAATTTTTATTAATTGTTCTTTATTTTCTTGTTTACTCACTTCACTTTCGCTACCTATCCAAACTGCAATATCTCGAATAATATATGGGTAAAGTGACCATGTCTTAAAAACCAAGTCACCTAAAGTATTACTTTCTCGTTCCTTATCGAATGAAACAGGCTCGCTTGACTGTGTCAAAAAATCTTTAAACTCATCTCTTAAGACAAATTCATCGAGACTCGTTTCTTTAATTTCTTTTTTATTGGCAAAACAGACATTAATAATTTCTTTACCGTTTGGAAAAAC
>JBBRJM010000048.1:0-5189 GCA_038219305.1 Minisyncoccia bacterium
TGTTGCAACCATAGAAGAATAAATATTTGAAATATTTGTTACTGGGGTTAAAATAATGTCATCAAAATAAAAATCTTCTGTAGGAGAATAGTAACGAAGAAATCCAAATCGACCTGCATCAGCGATAAATGTCCCACTATATTGTACCCATGATTGTGTGATATTATGTAGATTAAAGGCTGTTCCTTCAGTAGACCCTACACTTATGAGTCTATTAGTATTAGTATTTTTAGCCCAAAAAGAATAATTATATGTTACTCCAGTAGTTAGTAAATTATCCATATACAGAATCCAAGCAGAATTATTCATATCTGAATGAGCGTTAATTGAATAAGTACCACTATGATTAGTTGTTGACCTACTTAAAGATGAAGATCCTGCTGCGTATTTGCTCCAATTTCCAGGTGTATTTACATCTGACCATGTTTCCATATTACCATTTAACATATTCTCTGAAATTAATGATGAAGGAACTATTGTCCATGTAAAAGAATCACTACCATTAATAACAGGGTTCTCTCCGTTCCCATACGCCCCAAAAGTAATGGGATTCCCATTAGTACCAGAGGAAGGAACTGTTAGCTGTTCTCTCCATGTATCCCCTTTATTAAACAAGATATTATCTCCTGGTAGAAAGGTTGATGCATTTACTTTCGCTATAGTCTGCCAAGGAGTAGATTCTGATGTTCCATTATTAGTATCAAGACCAGTATTAGAGATATAGTAATCAGCAGCACTAGCACTCTTTACAGATAAGAAACTTCCAAGTATTAGTATAAATACAAAAAGAAACTTAAATTGTTTTAAGTTTGTAGTCATATTAGAAGGTTGTTTTACTCTCTCTCTCTCTCTCGTTACTACTTTGGAAGATGCTGATGATTTTTTTAATAAATTTTGAGTTCATATAATATAGTAAAACTAATTAAAGTTTATGATTAATAAATATCTATATAATAACACAGAAGTATATGCATAATCAAAAAATCAAGTGCATAAGTTTTCATATGAGAGATGAATAATGTTTTGTTCAGAGAAGAGTATAAAGGATAATTTTGTATGAGAAGTTTTTATCATAATTTCCTACACAAACTAAAATGGCCCAACTTTGCAATTAGACTCATTTTTGTATTTGCGGAACCGGGGAGATTCGCCGATACTGCGGCGGGTACTTTTCAATTAGCTTCACTGGTAATGAAACTCCTCGCAGTGAGCTGACGGGATATCTTTTAGGAGCTTTGTTATAAAATATCTTGAAAACAAAGATTTTCAATTTTCCTTTATGGAAACCCCGTGGCAAGCCACGAGAAATTAAAGGGTTAGATTTAAGAATTAAATTTAACATAATTACCTAATTCTACCGACCGTCAGAGTTAGGTAATTTTCAAAAAAGAGTATTTAATTAAAAATATAAGAAAAGGGCTAAATACTAAATAATTTCTTGGCATTTTTGACAATTTGAGTAGCAACTGATTCTTGGCTCAAACCTTTAATTAGAGCTATTTTCTTAACAATCTCAACAACATAAGCTGGTTCATTTCTTTTTCCTCTATAGGGCACTGGAGCCACATAAGGGCTATCAGTATCAGCTATTATCATCTCAATTGGGATATTTTTTATAATTTCTTGATAATCAACACTTCTGGAAAAATTCTTTCTTGGTGGGTAAGTTATAACTCCCGCAAAAGAAATATAGAAACCAAAATCTATAAAAGCTCTAGCATCTAAAAGAGTCCCCGCGAAGAAATGTGAGACCCCTTTAACTTTTGAATATTTTTTAAGAATTTCTAAGGCATCCGCATACGCGTTAGTATTTAAATCTTCATCATTATTTCTAATATGAAGCATGAGAGGAATATTAAGTTCATTGGCAAGTTCAATCTGAGAAATAAATGCGACTTTTTGTTTTTCAATACTATCTTTATCTAAATGAAAATAATCTAATCCACATTCGCCAATAGCCACGACCTTGCCCAAACCAGCAAGCTCTTTATATTTTTCAAAATCAAAAATTTCGCCCCGCGAAGAAAATTCTTCGCCCTCTTTCCCGAGCTCTTCTTCGTCATGAAATGAGCTACTTGTATGAATCGGATGAAGTCCAATTGTTGCATATACACCATCATAATCATTCGTCATCTCAACGGCTTTTTTAGAAGTATCATATTGCGTACCGATATTTATAACCCATGTATCATTTTCCCTTGCCCGAGAAATAACCTCATCTCGATCTTCATCAAATGCTTTGAAATTTGTATGGGCATGGATGTCTATGTATTTAGGCATATTAATAATTACTGATTACTGTTGACCAATTGCTAATTAAACAGAAATTATTTCCTTAAAAACAATGGGTTTTCTGGTTTTTTATTATCCCTAATTAGTTTTTTGAGTTTTTCATTAGTCTCAGGCATGATTGGATTTAACATTCTAGCAATAACATAAAGTTTTAAAACTAAATCTTTAATCATTTCTTTACCCTTCTCTTCGTCTACTTTTACCACTTTAAATGGAACTGTATCTTGGATTATTTTATCTAATTCTCCTATTTTTTCCCAAACATAATCAGTTGCCTTTTTTAAATCAAAAGATTCATAAAATTCAAAATACTCAGTGAAATCAGTCTTCTCAGGAATTTCTGGACACTTATCTAAATATTTTTCTGAAAGAGTTAATATTCTAGATGCTAAATTTCCCAATCCATTAGCAAGACCTGAATTATAAGCATCACGGAATCGCTCAATGGTAAATGGACTATCTTCAAAACTAGAAACTTCCCGTAGTAAAAAATATCGAAGTGCATCAATTCCATATTCATCTACTATCTCTTTTGGGTCTACTCCATTACCAAGAGATTTAGACATCCGTATACCACCATCACCTGTTATATGTCCATTCACTATTATCTGATGAGAGTTTGGTAATTCTGCGGCCATGAGCATTGCTTGCCACATAGCAGATTGAAAGCGTGTGTTATCTTTACCACAATATTGAGTCGGTGTACCATTAACCCAATATTTATCAAAATCCTTATCTTCAGTTGGCCATCCAAGTGTCGATATATAATTTACCAGAGCATCAAACCAAACATAGATTACTTGACTATCATCCCCCGGCACAGGTATCCCCCATGGCATTTTCTCTTTCAAACGAGAAATAGAAAAATCTTGCAATCCACTTTTCACAAAATTTTTTATCTCATTAAAACGAAAATCTGGAACAACAAAATTTGGATTCTTTTCATAAAAATTTAAAAGTTTATCACCAAATGCAGAGTATTTAAAAAAGTAATTCTCTTCATTAATTATTTTAAGTTCTTTCGCGGGGTGATCTGGACAATTACTGCCTAAGAGCTCACTGTCAGTCTTTTCACTTTCACATCCGACACAATATTTAGATTCATATTGTTTTTTATATATATAACCATTATTGAAAACTTTATTCCAAAATGATGCGACTGCCTCGGCGTGATTCTTGTCCGTCGTTCGAATAAAATGAAGATCAGGCAAAAGGCCAAACATTTTAAGTTGCTCTTTAAAAGTCTGGAATGCAAGATCAACAAAAACTTGAGCCTCTATCTTTTGCTCTTTTGCTTTCTCAAATATTTTCATCCCATGTTCATCTGTGCCCGTATTAAAATAAACATCATAACCTTGCAATTTTTTATAGCGAGCGATGGTATCAGCCCTGATAAATTCAAGAGCATGCCCCATATGTAGCGGTGCATTAACGTATGGTAGTGTTGTAGTTAAATAGAAATCTTTAGACATCCCAGTAGTAAAGTTTTAAGTATTAATTTTATTTTTATTCGACTTTATATTATTTATATTACACATTTTTTTTATTTTCTACTAATCAAAAATTTAATACAAAACAATTAAAAATATCAAATTGTTTTTGCTAAATTTTTCTTTTTTTCAATATCATCCAAGAATTCAAATAAACAAACAGCAATCGGAACAGCTAAAAAGATACCCCAAAGACCAGCCAATTCTGCTCCTATTAAAACAGATAAAATAACAACCAAAGGAGAAATTCCAGTTGCTTTCTTCATTATCAATGGGTAAATTAAATAACTTTCAAATTGACCGAGAATAAAATAGAGCCCAAGTGTCAAAGCAGCCAATGAAACGCCTCCATCTAAATAGGCAAATAAAACAGCGGGAATAGTGGCTATTATTAAACCAAAAGGAACGAGCTCAGCAATAATAATTACTAGTGAGAGGACCAAAGAATATTTCACCCCAATAATGGTTAAGCCCAAGTAAGCGAGCATTCCGATGATAACTCCCATCAACATTTGTCCTTGCATCCAAAGACCAATCTTATGCTCTGTCCTCTTCCACAAATTTACGACATATTCTTCATGAATATCAAGTGTAACTATACGCAAGAAATTTTCAATTCCACGATCTAGTACTGAAAGATAAAAAGATATAATTAAAATAAGAATAAGATTAAATACTCCACCAAAAGCTGTTCCAAAAATATTAAAGAATCCTCCCGAAAGACTTGCAACAAGCCCTTGAATACTTTTAACAACATCCCCTATTGATGCATTATGAGAAATCGTGGAAACAACACTTTTGGCTCCTGTAATTGTCTCACTCTGGAATGAATTGAATATGCTACTATCTGGAATAAATTTACCTAGTTGACTAACAAGATCAGACATTTCAGAAATGAAAACTGGAATAAAAATAGATAATAATCCAACAATTAAACCAATAGAAATAAGATAAATTAAAACAACGGCCACTGTTCGATTCTTTATATATCGATTCATTTTATTAGCAGCATAAACGACAAAAGAAGCAACGACTATAGAGGTCAAAATAATCAATATTAACGTCGTTAATTTAAAAACCGCATAGACAATCAATCCAAACATAATAACTCTAAAAATAGAGCCGTTAGAAATGGAGATATGTGTAATCTTTGTGTTTTCTTTCATATTGTTATTTTATCACAAATTAAAAATATGCCTAAAATTTTAGAATGTCTTCAAAAATAGATTTGTCTTTATATGGACCGATAATAGCCAAGTTGAGATGCTTTGTTTGGAATATTATTTTAGACATCTTTTGTATATCATTCGGTGTTACCTTTCTTATTTCTTTAATTTTCTCTTCAAGCGTTTTTATTTCATTCTTCATAAGTTCTTGAGATCCATAGAAATTGGCAATATCATCTGT
>JBBRJM010000049.1:0-5159 GCA_038219305.1 Minisyncoccia bacterium
TAGACATGCCAAAATATAATCCGTAAATGTTAACACATTTGCTTCTTTATTTTTGGGTGCCTACTGGGATTTGAACCCAGACTGAGAGTTCCACAAACTCTAGTGCTAACCATTACACTATAGGCACCATGATTAACTCCAAGCGGAGCGTGATTCCTTTATACCAGAAAATCAACTATAAATCCAGACTTTTTTTGATTCTGGCTTCTTAAAATCTTACTGACAAATATTAGACATTAAGAGATTTGGGGTTATTTTTGGTGAGTCATTTGTATTATCAAGACAATAATATTCACCGGGGTGCTCAATAAGAGGTAGAGCCATAGCCCAAGCCTTAGAAGTCGAATAACAAATTCCTGTATAGTTTGTTTCCTTTAGAATATTTTTCATCGTTTGAGCAATTTCACCTACGGCTGTACTTGCGCCAGCCAAATGTCCTACTGGTGAAAAAACTGACCCTGACTCTGGTTGATCACACAAACCGCTATTATTTGATTTATTGCCAAAATTACCTTCTGCATTAAATAAACTTCTAGCATTTTTTTTAAATGTAAGAGCCGTTTCTTTAACAATACTATCCTTAATAATGTTTAATAATTGATCAATCTCAATAGCATCGGCTGGTATTGAAATCTGATTGACAACATCAAAATCATAATAAGTTGATTGTAAATTAAAGATAATCTGACTATTTGAAATTCCTTTATTCTCATAATTTATAACTTTTGATAAAGGAATTTTCAAAGTTATTTTATACTGATGAAGATTATTATCTTCTTTTCCAAGCCAAACATCAAAAGTATCAATATTAATCGAGCCAATTAAATTATCCAAAACAACTTTGCTTTCGCTAGGCGTATCTTTCAAAATAATATTAACTAATTGACCAAAAAGTTTTTTACTTTCAGCTTTATCTGCTGTGATAATGTAATGATAAGTATCGCTTCCATGAATAATTTCTTGACCTTTTTTACTAATTTTAACTTCATTAATAAATTGGCTAAATGCATTTGCAATTTCTTTTTCATTTTCCTCTAGAATTCCACCAAGAATACTTTGATAGACTTCTAAATCACGAGCTTGACCTCCGAGTCCAAGAGGTAATTTAGGTGAGAGTAAATTAATTTTATCTTTTGATAATTTTATCATACCTAGGTTAGGAATATCTTGACCAAAAACTTTTGAAAAATCAGAAACAGTCGCAAAAGAAGTATTATTATCTTTCTTAAATTCAACGGTCAGCCCATCTTTTTCGATTGAACTTTTAATTATTGAAATAAAATCTGACTGGTAATTATCACCTTTATTGACTATTCCCTTTAGGTCAATTGAAACATCATCTCGTTCTGATGAGCCCATATTCTCGCCATTTAATAAGCTTGCCGTAATATTTGACAATGAAGAGAGTGAGATATTTGCTTGTGTTTCAACTTTATAAGATTTAACATCAGCCATCATACCGCCTGATTTCAATAATAAAACTTTTGGATCTTTTCGAATGAAAGAAAAATTAATATTTGGAATCTTAAAGTAACCTCCAATTAAACCAAAAGTTAATGCACCTAATAAGATCAAAATGATAATTATGACGATGATTGATTTTGGAATTTTTATTTTTTCTTTTTGGGTAGATTTTTCATTGACCAAATTAGCAGAAATATAATCAGCTGAATAAGAAGCAATCATTGCTTTTTTCGACAAATCAAGTGAAGCATCAAGATTATTCATTGATTTGTCATTATTTATATCCAAATTAACGGTCCCCAAATTTTTTGGTTTTTGCTCAATTTTATTACCTCCAGATAAATCTAAAAAACCACTAGGATTTTCTCGTCGCGGATTATAATTAATCGAGCGAACATTATTTAAGGAATCTGTCGGTTGAAAGCTAGATGTAACTGTTTGAAATTCTTTTTTAGGAACTGCAGAAATTTTAGTCTTCTGATCATCTTTATCTATAGTTATTGGAGAAACTGGATTGTTTGGAGTTGCGGGAGTAATTTTAATAATTGGCTCGACAGATGAAATAAGTTTTTTTTCTATCAATTTTGGAATAAATTCCCCAAACAAATCTCCATCTTCTTTTTCCACTTCTGGTTCTAATTCTGCTTTTTTTTCTTCAAGTTTTATCTGAGGGATTTCTTCTTCAAACTCTTTTATTTTATCCGTTTCAACATTATTTTGTATCTCGGTTTCTTTTTCGAGTGGAGCAATCTGCATTGGTGTCCAAATTTTTAATTCCGGGCTTTTTGGCTCTTTTGTTTCTCTTAGTTTAATTTCAGGAATTTCTATCTCTGATATTATTTTTGGCTGAATTTCAATTATTTGCTTTGATTCATTTTGGTCAATTTGTAGGTTTTTAGAAGCTTCAATCTCTAACGAATTAACAACTGCATTAACAGGTTTATCAACTAGATCGATTTTTTCAATTATTTCATTTTTCTGACTAGGACTTGGATTAATTTGATTAAGCTCAACATATTCTTCTGGTTGATTAATTTCATATAAATTTAATACAGGCTTATTATCAAGAAAGTTAGATGTAGTGGGATTTTTGATTACTGTGTCCTCGAGAACACTCTCCTGCTTACTTATAGTTTGAGTTTTATCTAGATTCCCCACCTCATTTAACGAAGAAGTAAAACCAATCTCTGGTTTAATTTCATCTTGCAAAGTTGTGGTTATAGAATGCTGAAGCTCTACATTTATAGGCTCGGAGCTAATCGGTGTATTGATCGATGAAACCTTAGCAAATCCCTCCTCAATATCATCGGGGTTCCAACCAACATCCGTTAATCTTGAAACAATTAAATCTTTTGAAACATTTTTTTTTAATTGATTTTGTATGTAAAAAATTAAATCATCCGTTGTCATATACAATCTATTATATCATCTTAGATCAAAATTCATATACATATAACTTATCATTTAAATTTCTATGCATTTTTTTTAATTCAATCTCTTTTATGGGTGTTTTTGTTGTAAAATGAAAATTTAATGATACGAGCTGAGTTCCTCTTTTAAGCTCACGATCAAACTTAGGCAATAAATCATCCATAATATTTGGATACAAATGAACAAATATATGACTAGCCGAAGACAAATCAGATTCAAAGAAATCTTCCCTTAAAATCAAAACATTCCCTACTTTTGTCCTATTTAAAATTTTGTTAACCTTAAACATAATAAATGAAAATAAGTTATCATCAATTCCAATATATTTTGCCTCAGGAATTAATTTTGAAAAATAAAATAAAGTCCGTCCATCTCGACAACCCAAGTCATATACTCGGCTATCTTTTTTTAAATCTAAGGTCTGAAAAATCTCCTCCAATTTAGAATAAGGAACAAAAGAAAAAGGAACCTTTTTTTCAAAGATCCGTAAAGCCCAAAGAATAATCGAGGCAAAAACCCCAATGTAAATTGTGACAACCAGCCAACTTAATATGTTTAGAAAAATCATTTTATTAAAAAAGTTAAATATTATGTGTAAATGTTCCCTATTGAATGTGCACAGGAGAGGATTTGAACCTCCACGTCCTTACGAACACTACCACCTCAAGGTAGCGAGTCTACCGTTTCTCCACCTGTGCAAAATAAACATTATTAACAAATAAAGTATAGCAAATTTCTGAATTATATCAATAAAAAATACCATGACATTCTGTCATGGTATTTTTTATTTTATTCTTCTGTTTTTTCAGCTTTTTCTTCTTTTGGTTCGTGTGAAATGGTAACACTCTTGAGACGTTTCTTAACTTCTTTAACTGCTTTAGTTCGGATGTAGTAGAGCTTACTTCGGCGAGTTTTTGACTTCCTTAATATTTCAATCTTACCAATGTTAGGAGAATATAATGGAAAAATACGTTCTACTCCTACACCACTGGCAACCTTTCTAATAGTGAAAGTCGCTCCAGCTTCAGAACCGTGCTTACGAGAAAGGACTAATCCTTCAAAAGCTTGAAGGCGGGTCTTGCCTTTTTCTAAAATTTTATTCCATACCCGAACCGTATCTCCAGCTTTAAAATCAAGCTCTTTACGTTCACTTTGTGATACTGGGGTAAATTGTACTTTCGTTATTTCCATGGGTTTTACTTTATCATATATAGCTTATTTTAGCAAATTTTCGTTATCCATAAACAAAAACAGCCCTCAGATCATTAAAAATCAAGGGCTGTGAATCAAATTATCTCATTGAACCAAAAAGTCTAAACATTTACTTTGTGCAAGTCCTCCAAAATTTCTCTCAAAACAATGAGGAGCTCAGACCGAATCTCTTCCTTGGGTTTTGAGTTAAAAATGAAGTACAAATCCTCATAAAAAACATCCAGATCAGAATTATTAAATATAATTGATCCCTTAGAAAAATTCCAACTATAATAACGAGGATTAGAATTAACCGCATCTAATAATGAGTCTGCTTATAAAAAGCCATTGCCCTTTCTCTCTCAATTTAGCTTCGACTTTTCCTTTAATTAAAACAAGAGTACTTAGACGAAGCTCTTTGTCTTCCTTAAATTCTACAAAATAATTTGCAATAATAATCTCTGGGTTAATTACATACATAATATAAATTATTAAATTATTAACTCATTATTTTATTTTTTAAAAATTAACACTCTTAAACATAAAAGTAAATCCCTCTTTGTTTTAAACAAAGAGGGATTTACTTATTCAAGATATGTTTTAATTACCTTTTTAAAATCAGCTGGTAATGGTGACTCTACTGTTTTTAATTCCCCGCTTGGCAAACGAAATGTTATTTGATAAGCATGAAGTGCTAAACGTTTCATTCCAAGAGCTAAATCTTTTTCCCCACGATACAGTGGGTCAGAGACAACAGGGTGATTAATATATCTCATATGTACTCTTATCTGATGAGTTCGTCCAGTTTTTGGATATGCTTCTACGTATGAAAATTTATTTTCTTGATTTAAACCAGGAACAGAAGAATCTAAAAATCTATTAAGCACAATATACTCGGTCGTTGCATCGCGGAAGGGTGGTTTTGCTCCTCTTCCTGCTGTCCACATACGAATGTCTCGTGGAGACCTACCAATGGGAACATTTATTACTCCTCTCTTCCCCGTTAAAAGTGAAGCCTTTGGGTCAGAAACATGACCATAAACAAAAGCTCTGTAATTTTTCTTTATCGTATG
>JBBRJM010000050.1:0-5123 GCA_038219305.1 Minisyncoccia bacterium
GGCACATGATTTTTGATTGTGCCCCTCAAATATCAAGGCTTCTAAACTACGTCTTTTGTTGTTATTTAATTGTGAAAATCTTCTAATTTTTGCCATAAATTCCATATTACAGAATTGCAATTCAAAAGGGAATTTTCGTAAGGTAAAACAAAAATTGTAGTCTATAAAAAAAGATTATTGGTGGGGCCTCTGATACGATAGGTGGTGATAATATTGTCAGAGATATTACAGATAAAGATATTGAAGCTATAATTTTAAACGAAATGCAGTGCTTTGTTGAGGTTGATTATAATAATGAACTGGTTTTACCTTCCAATGAAATAGGTGAAAAAATGCTTGTTCTATATTTAGAATCTTGTATGGCGTCAGATATTAACCCTTCCATTAAAAAAGAAAATTTACTACGTTAAAGTTGTTTTAAATATTGAGCCAGTTGATTTATTCCAACTGGTTCTTTTTATTATATATTTATTACAAGATAAAAATACTTGGGTTGGACCGCGAGTACGCTTTTCGAATCCAACACGAAAGCCAAGCAATTGGCTTTCCCCGGCGCACAAATGAAAAATCCCATAGCTTTCGCAAGGGATTTTTCATTTGTGCGCCGTACTAGAGAATGTTAGAACTGAATTGATGAAAGCTACAGTATCAACTTATATGCCAAATCTTTCAATATGGGCTGATAAAGTAATATAATTTTACCCCACACCCACTATATATTTTAAGTGATAGGGTAATCCTTATCGTCATTTTTTTTCTTCTTTTTTTGAAAAATATGTCTTTAAAAATTTAGTAATTATTTTATATTTAATATTTTGTGGTTCTTATTGCGAATACGGAAGATGAACCTATGGTCATTAGACCACTTGCCTGGGGAGTAGAAATCTCGCCGATCCAGCTCAGATTTACCATCAGAATTGCGAGAAAAGTGCCACATACGAAGTTCTCCGTCCGAAGCTTTGATGAACTTCATTGCAGGTGTAACATAATCATTTATTAACTGGTCATACAAAAGACGAAGTTTCGGTCCGTCGTCTTGTGCGCATAAATCAAGACCAAGACTTTTAGCTTTATCGCATATTTTTTGATAAGTTGTTTCAAAATCAAAACCTAAATCAGCAACTGTTAGTCCCACAAACCTTTGATTTTCTGACAAGACTGTACGTTCCATTTTCTCAAGCATTTCTTCTATAGCACTTGTATCATTTTCCAAAATGAGACTTTTCCCCAAACTGATATTTTTTTCTTTATATGCTCTCATCCACGCATCTTTGGTTTGTGGGTATTCGACATCAGATTTTATTTCCATTTGCTGTAGTCGTCTATTGGGGAATGAAGTATAGACATATTCTAAGCTCGATAATTTTTCAAAGATTCCTTTTATAAGCGGTCCGATATATGCTTTAGTTTTTACATGTATCTCATTTATATTTGTGGCAATCTCTTCTTTAGTACAGTCAAGTATGATGAGAGCATCTCTCATAGCATCTCTATTGTCACGAAGTTCTTGCGCACGCGGATCAGCGTGCTGACCGAAACCTTCAATTTTTGAATCCATTTCATACAAAAAAATCAATTCATCTTTATTAAATTCTTGCTTAAGATTATTTTTTTCTTCTATCTCTGTCAATCTTTTCATATCATAACTTTTCTTTTTATACTGCTCTCCATCTGGAAATTCTGTCATTTTTTCTTTAACAACATCACTGATATATGGATCCACGTTTTGATCTGGAGCTATACCTCTCACTTCCGCAATATTATTACTTGCCATTCTAATAGCAACACGAGGAATTTTTGCTTCACCATCTTCGTTAATTGAATAATATACATGAAAATCTCCATCTTGCAATTGAGTTCTAGCGGTATCCGTATTGGCTGTACACCATTCGAGTGGATATCCTTCAAGTGATTTAACTAATTCATCGGGCTTTGAGCCTTGATTATACTTTACCCATTCTCCTCTCGTTTCTTTTAATCCTTCCTTGGAATATTCCGGCATTTCTATTAAAAACTGAGTATATATTTTAGAAAAGTTTTCCGAATTTAAAAGATTTTTAAATTCAGTTTCATCTAATTTTTTACTCATATTTTCTATTTCATTCCTTTCTTTTTTATCTTTAATATTTTCTTTGGCCTTAGCCTCTATTACACTAATAGTCATAGCGAGTGCTCTTGGATTCAGTGGTGGAAAGGAAGCCGTTGTATCTTTCTCTCTTTTTACAAATTTAGATTTTTCTGCTTTTGTATTTTCATCTTCTTTCTTTTCTAACTTACCCATCTTGATCATAGAATTAAACGTCCAATATTTTGCCCACATCGAATACATTGCATCAGAAGAAGAAAGATAATCTACCCATTTATCCAAACTTTTTTCTTGATTACCAATAATTTCTTTAATTTTTTGCTGTTTAAAAGAATCAGTAATCTCAATAATTCCATGACCTTGTGCTCTAGTAATTTTTTGTTCAAGCAAAAAAGCTGATTCAGGAATATTCTCTGGTTTAATTACATATTCTTTATGATAATATTCTTTAATTCTTTCTAAAACGCTCTCATCATCTTTGTGTTTTAAGTGAGTTTTTTCTATCACTTTTAGCCAATCTGTTATCTTGTCGGCTGGTTTTTGGGATACTTTTTCATCCAACCTAGATTTTCTAGCTTTTTCGTGTTCAATAGGATTAGAAACATGAAGTTTAGGATCATTTTTATGTAAAAATTGTTCTCCAAAATTTTCTTTCATATTCTCATAATAATCTTTAAATCTATAAAAATCAAATAATTCGAACATCCTAACCATTAGCAAAAAAGAACCTTAATTAATAAGGTTCTTTTAATTTGTGCGCCGGGGAAGATTCGAACTTCCGAAAGCCGAAGCTAGCAGATTTACAGTCTGCCCTCGTTGACCACTTGAGTACCGACGCATATTTAATTATTGGAAAGATTTAAAACGCTCTATATGTTTTAGATTCATTGGTCTAATTTTTCTAAAAAAACGTTCAATATCTTCTTTCTTCGTAAGGTAAATTTTTGAATGGCTCACCTTAGATACACTGTATTCTAATGTAATTAGCATTTTTTGTAAAGATATGAGTAATGGCACTGATTTATTGGCAAGAGCAATTTGTATTCCATATCTTAATTTATAAACAGATCCATCTGTATCAAAAAATCCTCGTATAAAATATTCACAATATGATTTTTTTTAAATATTCAACTGGGAGCATTTACTTGAGATTTAACTTTATTGTAAACTAGTCCTTCGTTTTTGAGCCATTTTGAAATTTCAACAGAACTAATATATACATCACAATAACCCTTTTTTTCTTATCGAAATATTTGCATATGTTTTAAAAATATTTTCAAGTGATTTTTGGACGTATAAAACATACTCATTTTCCTTTGATCCGAGAGTAACCATTATCTGGTTAGGGGATAGACTACCATTCCTTAACATTATTCCAAAAAATTCTGCCAACTCCTTGGATCTTTTTTTAGGGAAAATAAAATCTTTTCTTTTGTTGCAATATGAAGATTTTTGGTTTTTATTTGTTTTAATATTGAGAGTTTTTAATCTTTTAAAGACTGTTTTTTCACTAATTCCAAATTCTACCCCAATTTCTCTTATGGTTTTATTTTTAGTTTTGTATAAATAATAAAGAAGTTTATAATTGATAGCTTTTTCTTCTTCTGTCCATTTCTTTGGCATATTAATATTATCAATCTTATTGATAAATTTGCAATAGACCACTCTACTAATATTGGTATTTCTATCTCTTGTAAAAATATGATAAACTATTTTATATGTCTCAACTTTATAGTAATTCAATTTTTTGGGTAGATTTAGAAAAAATACAACCGAACCCTTTTCAACCACGTCGAGAGTTTGATGAAGTTCGATTACGTGATTTAGCCGACTCTATTCGTCAATATGGAATCCTGCAACCTCTGACTGTCTCTCGAATTGAGTCAGCGCGCGAAGATGGAGGTATTACTGTATCTTACGAATTAATCGCTGGAGAGCGCCGTCTTCGAGCTTCAAAGCTTGCTGGTATAGAACAGGTTCCGGTCATTATTCGAGTCGGTGATGATAATATGGCCAAGCTTGAACTGGCAATTATTGAGAATTTACAACGCGAAGATTTAAATGCCGTTGAGCGAGCTCGAGCATTCTTTCGATTTGTTGAAGAGTTTAAATTCACTCACGTTCAAATTGGAGTCAAGGTAGGTAAGAGTCGAGAGTATGTTTCAAACACTTTGAGATTGTTAGCACTTCCTCAAGAAATGTTAGATGCACTTTCTGCCGGAAAAATTAGTGAAGGGCATACTAGACCCCTTTTGATGCTGACGGACCGACCAGCCGAACAAATAGTTTTATTTAAAGAAATAATGTTTAAGAAAATGACAGTTCGAGATGCTGAAAGAGTCGCCCGACGCATCGCTTATGATCGCGTTCGTAAAAAGGAATACATGCTTGACCCGGAAATTGCTGAAATGGAAGAGAAACTTCAGGAATCATTGGGAACTCGCGTTCATATTGAACGAAAAGAAAATGGTGGACACATTACGATCGACTTTTTTACTAATGATGATCTTCATACCATCTTGGGTTTAATTAAATCTTCAGGTGAAACAAATCCAAATAGTATGCTCGAGAAATTTATGGAAAGTAAAAAGCTAAAAGAGGAAGAAGTAATTATTGTCTCTAATTCTGAAATTCCAACTGGTGAAATTATTTCAGAAACTATTATCGGGAGCCAGGAAGAAAATTTACCAAAAGAACAAAGCGAAGAGGATATTCAAAAAGAAGATGGAATTGATCCGACTAATTTAATTGATGATCGAACAGATGAAGAAATAAAGAAAACAGAAGAAGATGTTGATCTATATAATATTAATAATTTTTCGGTCTAGTTTTTGATTTTAATTAAATAAAACCTCGCAAGCGTATGCTTGCGAGGTTTTATTTAATTTGTTATTTCGAGCTAATGGACATTTAGTGTTGGTATTTCTTTTGTCTTTTCTTTAAATAATGAGCGGTCAAAATCATCTTTTTCTCTCCATTTAAGCCTCGATGTTTTCGTATTAAATCTTTGATAGGAGAATTAATTCCACCCTCAACA
>JBBRJM010000051.1:0-5019 GCA_038219305.1 Minisyncoccia bacterium
AAATCATTTGAATAATAAATGGAGGAAGTCACTCGGATATATGAGTGCTTATGAGGTCGCAATAGCACATGGTATAATAGAAGGAGTTGGAGATTATTAGTTAGATAAATAATTGCATTTGAGGGCTGAATTTACCTTAAATATAACTTTAATATTATACCATTTTAATTGAAAAAAGCCATAGCAAAGGGCCCCGCCGAAGGCGGGGCCCTTTGCTAATAAACTATTAAAATCAAAACCTATTTCGAAGACATACTATTTGAAACATGCTCAATTGCACGTGACGCCGCATCGCGACCTCCAAGACCAAAAGCCAAACCAAGAGATAAAGCCAAAGCAGCAATAAATCCGGTAAAGAGTATTTGCATAAAGGTTGGAGCAATTCCAAGTTCAGCAAGAGCAATGATAATAGCAAAAATCCAAATTGAATACGAAACGATTGAACCGAGCATTGTAGCAGATCGAACATTCGCAGCACGTGCAGAACCTTCAACAATTTTCTTCATAGCATCTGCAATTATTGTTGCTAGGACCAAGACCAAAGCTGCAATAATAACTTTTGGTAAGTAGTAAAGGACAGCTTCGCGGAGGAAATCGTTAACTTGTGTTAGACCAATAATTTCAAGTGAGGCCATCAAGAAAACAACAATAATTAGCCACTTTACAAGTCTACCAATAAAGCCACTGACACTGACTCGAATACCAGCACGTGTCATCACATCACGAGCTCCGGCACTTTCAAACAGTTTATCAATCTTAATAGCAGCCACGAGAGAAGTAACCGCTTTTCCAATAATAACAGCCACAATCCAACCAATGATAAAAAGAATTACTGCTCCTAATAGACCAGGGACAAAGTTCATAAAGCCATACCAAAGATTTACCAATGAATTACTAAAGACTTCTCCCCAAGTTTGTATAAACATCATAATAGATAATATTCTTAAAAAATAATAATTGTCGTACCTACAAAGATTCGACCTTTTTTCAAGTACTCTATTATTATAACAAATTATGATCATATATATGATCTCTGTGTGGATAACTAGTTAATGACAAGCAAAAAAATAATCCCAAATCTTGGGATTATTTTTTTGCTTTTATTTATTTCTTTGATATATAAGTCGATAATTGACCGTTATCAATAAGTTTTTCGTGAGGCAAATCAATTATGTCGCAGACGAGCTTGTCATACATATCGAGACGATATTTAAATTCTTCAGCATCAAAAACAACATAATCAAGTTCTTTGCCAATTTCAGCTTCGAGGCTTTTTATAACTTGTTGGAGAACATTCTTCTTTAGTTTGTCCCCTACTAAAAGCAAATCCACTCGGCTTTTATCTTCGCCAATAAAGACTCCCGAAGCAATCATTAATTTAATTTTTCCGATTTGGCGGAAACGCTGAGGAAGATCTTCTTGTAATAATAGATTTGGATTAATTAAAAGTTCACGAATAGAAGGAAGATATTGGAATAAAGTATTAAGTCCATATGCCGTAACTTTCTTTTTTGAACCGCGATAACCTTCTTTGACAACAATCTTCGGTTTAATAAAACCCATAGTAGACAGAGTGTTTATTTCTTTACGAACATTTACTTTTGTTACTCGAGAACGACTAACGATATCATCAATTTCAAAACAGTTCTCACTGTTTAATAAAAAGAGGCGCATTATTTTGACACGGGCTTGTCCCCCGAATAGTTTAGCTAAAGTTTCCATAGCCTGTAGTATACGCCAAATTTTTCATCCTTTCAAGTTTAAGCCTATAAGTTATACACCAACGATAAAAATCAACTTTTTGCTATTAAATTAATAAAATAACTCCAAGGAAAGCATAGCTTTCCTTGGAGTTATTTTTAGCAGTAAATTGAATATTATTTTAATGTAACTTTACCTCCTGCGTCTTCAATTTTCTTTTTGAATTCGTCTGCTTCGGCTTTCTTCATTCCTTCTTTCAAAACTGAGGGAGCACCATCAACTAAGTCTTTAGCTTCTTTTAGTCCAAGAGCAAGAACTTCTTTAACGACTTTCATAACGGCAATCTTTTGTTCACCAGCGGCTGTTAGCTCAACTGTGAAAGTGCTTTTAACTTCAGCTTCTTCCCCTGCGGCAGCGACTGCTGGAGCTGCAGCAGCAGATGCTGATACTCCAAATTTTTCTTCTAATATTTTTACGAGTTCGTTCAAATCAAGAACTGACATTTTTTCAATCTCAGAAACGATATCCTTGAATTTTGCAGGAACTACTTGCGCTACTTTTGTTGTATCTTCCATATATTTTAATTAGTTATAAGGTTTATAATGTTAAAAGTTTATAAAGTTTGAATCAATTAAATTGATTAATTTATAATCTTATGAACTTTTAACTAGACCGCTTTACTTTGTGCTATTTGATTGAGAGCAACAGCAAAACGTTGAATTGGTGAATTGATTAAATTGACAAACATACCACGGAGAGTCTGAAGTGGAGGAATGGTAGCAATTGCCATCATAGCAGTCGCATCCATATACTTCCCTTCAAAAACACCTCCAACGATTTGAATATTTTCTTTATGTCCCTTTTGGAAGAAGAAAACTTCGCGGGCTGGAGCCAATAAATCTTCACCGTAAGCGATAGCAATCTGTCCAGGAATTTCAGGAATTTCTCCTTCAATTTTATGAGTCGAGAGAGCACGCTTTAGTAAAGTTTTCTTGGACACTTGGTATCCGACATTTTGCGCCTGCAAATTTCTGCGAAGCGTATTCACATCAAGAACTTTCAATTTATCGAATTTCACGAAGACAACAGACTTTGCTCCTTTGAGTGACTTCTCAAGTGAGGCCACAAGCTCTTTCTTTTTGTCTAATGTAATGGGCATAATTTTTTCTTTTAACACATTTATAATGATTATTAGCTATCTAAATCAATAATTTCTTATTGCATTTTTAGCTAATAAAAAAGACCCTGATGGGCCGTTTACGTAGTCTAATTCTACTTTCTCAAGTAAAACGATTTCGACCTCGGTAGGACTTATAAGTACAAAGTTATCAATTTATAAAGCTGAAAGGAAAATTCCTTGATACTTTATAAACTTTTGACTTTATAACTCGTATGCTTATGCATATTGCCTACTTTCTACGGCTATTTGGTTATCTTATCAAATAAAGTCAATTTGTCAATCAAAATTATTTTATTGATTCAAAAATGACCAAAGAAATTAGTCCCAATAGAATTACTCCAGTAAAGGCCAAAATTACTTTAAAAGTATGTTTTGTATTAGGGGACATATTTTGATTATATCACAATCCTCCATTTGATACTTTAAACCTAAATTACTACCGTCCAGATATAGCCAAGTAGTAATGACTAAGTCTAACAACGACTAGCTCTTGCCTAGTCGTTTTACCACCGAACTCTACCCACTAGGCAAGACCTAGTGGATAAAAAGCCGCACAAATTTGGGCGGCCTTTAAGTTAGTTCTACTTTTATATTATTATTAATTTTTATTTTGTGAAATATGGAATTCCACAAAATGTCCATTCACGAATGAATCAAAGGTAATTTTTTCATCCAATGGAGTCCCGACAATATCGTACAGATCCAAATCTAGCTCTATTTTTTCACCAAGATCATAGGTAATAACCAATATCTCAGAATATAAAGCTATGTTTTGAATTATTCCCTCCTTAACTTCCGGGAACCTCTGAAGAAACTGTTGTATTGAAGTAAATCTACCCCCGATAAATGCTGGCCAGTAAAACATCGGGATGACCTTCTTTTCTTTTTCCATAGCCTAAATTTTAATTTTAAATTAAATCGTTTTATTCATTTATATTTTACTCCTTAATATCTATGAAATCAAACGGATAAATAGCCCACTAGGCAAGACCTAGTGAATAGCGAGTATCTATCATATATGTGTCTTTTTGTGCTAAAATATCTTTATTATGAAAAGAACGTGGCTTATCGTTTTTGGAGATTTTGCATCATTTATAATCGCTTATCTCCTCCTCATTATCATACGTTTCCCAGAAGCTGATTACCTATTTGCTTTCGAAATCCATACCATACCCTTCATTATCCTATATCTATTTTGGGTGCTGATATTTTATATATTTGGCCTCTACGATCTATTCACTATCAAGCCGACAATTCCCTATTTAAAAAGATGGATTTTGGCTCTGGCCTCGTCATTTGCCGTCGGACTTCTCCTCTTTTATTTTGTACCCATTTTTGGAATCACTCCGAAATTTAATCTCGTCATCCAAGTTGTCTTATTTGGAATATTTTCTTTTTTCTTTCGTCGAATTATTTACACCCTCTTTGCTCGGGCTATCACTCGCCCGGCCATCTTGGTCGGTAGTTCAACCTATTTAACAGAACTTAAAAATATGATGATGACTAATCCGCAGATTGGTTTTCAAGTCGTTAGTCATTTAGAAAATATCAGCCAAGTCAGTAGCGATTTAACCAGTAGCAAAAATGCCATCATTATTTTAGACAAAGATGTGGAAGCCCTTGATAAAAATATTATTAATCTCTATGAGAAAGGTATAGAGATCATCGACACAGCCAAAGCTTATGAGAAATATTTATACAAAATTCCCGTCGAGTACATCGACATCTCTTTCATCGTTGAGAATGTAAATATCAATAAAGATATCCTCTACCGATCTGCCACATTTATTATCAATATTATTTTCTCCGTCCTAATCCTTATCGTCACATCACCTTTTGTTTTAGTTTCAGCCCTGGTAATTTATTTCTATGATAAAGGCCCTATCTTCTATATCCAAAAACGTGTCGGGCTAAATGGAAAAATATTTAATTTATACAAAATGAGGAGTATGATAGTCCTCTCGCCAGACGGTTCAGCAGAAACGACTGAAGCCAAATGGTCAACCGGCAGTGGTGACACTCGAATCACTCCCGTTGGAAAAATAATCAGGAAATTACACATAGATGAAATTCCACAAATGATTAACATTTTAAAAGGCGATCTCTCTCTAATAGGCCCACGTCCCGAGCGACCAGAA
>JBBRJM010000052.1:0-4523 GCA_038219305.1 Minisyncoccia bacterium
CAACAACTCCAGAACCGAAATCATTTATTTCAGAATTTGTTGTGAATCCTATAGCTCAATTATTTAGTTCAAATGATGAATCGACACCAAAACCATCACCATCCAAGACTACTATCAAAGAACCTAAAACAAATAAATCAGTGATTGGTAGTTTCTTAACAAATCTAATTAATCCTACTCCGGCAAAACAAGATATTGATATTGAAATTTTAAAAGCTAAAAACAAACAAGCTGACAATGAATTAATAGCCAAGACTGTCTCGGAAACAGAAGAATTACTTTCGAAGAAATCAGATACTACAAGTGGAATAATTGGCCAAGGAGTTGATGCCATCTTTAATACTTTTGAGACAATCATTAATGCACTACTGAGGACTATTGATCAGATTGTGGTTTTTGTTGGGGGAGTATCTAAATAAGTCTATTAAAAAATACTAAAGGTTTTTAGACATTAGTGTTCAAAAAAAGTGATCAAAAAAATTTGACAAAGATATCAAAATAGTATAGGATAATACCCAGATTGAATAGATTGAGTTATGGGTATCAATCAAGTTACAAAATTGTAATAGTACTACTTGTGTTAAAAAACAATATTATTACCCATTATAAATAGATCAAAAACAATAAGGTTTGGTCACCTTAGTGTTTTCCTTTTTAAAATTTTTAGTCATTGCTCTTTCTTCGTTTGAGCAACTGGAAATTAACAAAATCATATGAAAAAAACAGCCGTACTGGAGAAGAAGTATTTTTCACGTTATAAAAAGCCATTGTGTCCTTTTCCAAACCTAATTGAGAATCAATTGGTTTCTTTTAATTGGTTAATCGAAACGGGAATAAAAGAAGTTTTTAAAGAATTTTCGCCGATTAATGATTACTCTGAGAAAAAATTTCAACTTGAAATTACTTCTTTTACACTCGGTGATCCAAAATTTGATGAAGAATATAGTAAGATTAATAAATTAACTTATGAAGGTCAATTAAAGACTAGAGTTAAACTTCTCAATAAAAGTATCGGAACTTCTAAAGAACAAGAAATATTCATGGCTGATGTTCCTCTTATGACGAAGCATGGAACTTTCATTATCAATGGAGTTGAGCGTGTTATTGTTCCTCAATTAACTCGAAGTTTCGGAGTCTTTTTTACTGAACAAGAATCAAAAGGCAAAAGATATTTTGGAGCTAAAATTATTCCAGCGCGTGGGGTTTGGATTGAAGTTGAATCTGATGCCGATGGTGCCGTTTATGTCCGAATCGACAAGAAAAGAAAATTTGCTATTTCATCACTGCTTCGAGTACTTGGAATTAAAACCGACGAAGAAATGGTAAAAGTTTTTGGTGATAATGAAGATTTAATTAAAGCTATCAAAACTTCCATCGAAAAAGATCCAGCTAAGACCGTGGCTGATTCTTTCATCGAAATATACAAGCGTCTTCGTGATGGCGATTTAGCGACATCAGATAATGCTCGTGAATTTATTACAACCTTGCTTTCCTCTGAGCGTTATGACCTTTCACCGGTTGGACGATTTCGCTTCAACAAACGCTTTGAAAAAAGTATGGATGAAAAAGAAATGGAACGCCGAACAATTTCAAGTGATGATGTTGTCACAATTGTTAAAAATTTAATTGAACTAAATAATACTCTCCATGCTAAAGCTGACGATATTGACCATCTCGGACAACGTAGAGTTCGTTATGTTGGTGAAATGATCCAACAAAAATTCCGCATGGGAATGGCTCAAATAAAGCGAAATATTCAAGATCGGATGTCGACGATTGATGTTGGTACAACTATGCCGATTCAAATCATAAACCAACGTCCACTTCAAGCAAGAATTAAAGAATTCTTCACCGCCAACCAGCTTTCTCAGTTTATGAACCAAGAAAATGTTATGGCTGAAGTTGAACACCTTCGAACACTTTCTGCCCTTGGTCCTGGAGGTTTAACTCGTGAGCGAGCAGGTCTTGAAGTTCGTGACGTTCATACCTCTCACTATGGGCGAGTTTGTCCGATCCATACACCTGAAGGTCCAAACATTGGTCTTATTTTGCACCTTTCTACATATGCTAAAATTAATGAATTTGGAATTATCGAAACTCCATATGTCAAAGTTAAAAAAGGTAAAATTACTTCAGAAATTGTTTATTTAAATGCACTTGAAGAAGAGAAATATAACATTGCTCACGCTGGTATTGATTATGATGAGGCAGGTAATATCCAAGATGAAAAAGTTGAAGCCCGCGTTAAAACAAATCCTGGAATGATTTCACGAGATGAAATCGATTTTATTGATGTGGCTACTAACCAAGGCTTCTCAATTGCAACATCCATGATTCCGTTTCTTGAACACGATGATGCTCACCGAACACTCATGGGAAGTAACATGCAAAAACAAGCACTTCCTTGTGTTATTCCAGAGGCTGCGCTCGTTGCAACTGGGATGGAAGAATTAGCATCTCGTGATTCA
Source organism: Minisyncoccia bacterium (assembly GCA_038219305.1). Lineage (GTDB taxonomy): Bacteria > Patescibacteriota > Minisyncoccia > Phycocordibacterales > UBA9973 > UBA8515. Next base: position 2,469 of record JBBRJM010000052.1, read on the forward strand.
GGCCGTTTAATTATTGCCGAAGTTGCCGGAACAATTTCATATGTTGATGCTAAAAAAATTACAGTCAAAGATGAGAAAGGTATTGATCATATCTATCCACTCATCACATTCTCACGTACTAACAACTTCTCAATTCTTCATCAACGTCCAAGTGTATCACTCGGAGATAAAGTCAAGAAAGGAAGTGTCTTAGCTGATACAAGTACAACTGACAATGGTCAGATTGCTCTTGGTCAAAACGCTTTTGTAGCTTTTATGTCTTGGGGTGGAGCAAACTACGAAGATGCTATTATCCTTTCTGAACGATTAGTTAAACAAAGTAAATTCACTAGTATTTATGTTACGGAATTCGTCTGTAATGTTCGAGATACAAAACTTGGACCGGAAATTACCACAAGAGATATTCCAAACATTGGTGAAAGTAAATTAAAAGATCTTGATGAAGATGGAATTGTTGTTGTTGGAGCTGAAGTTAGAGAAAATGATATTCTCGTAGGTAAAATTACTCCAAAAGGTGAAACGGAATTAACTCCAGAAGAGAGACTCCTCCGTTCTATATTTACGGAAAAAGCGCGCGATGTTAAAGATACATCGCTTCGTCTCGAACACGGTAAACGTGGTCGAATCGTTGGTGTTAAAATTTTCTCCCGCGATAAAGGTTATAATTTGGAATCGGGTATTATTAAAAGAATTGTAATTGAAATTGCACAGCTAAGAAATATTTCAGTCGGAGATAAACTTTCGGGTCGTCACGGTAACAAAGGTGTTATTTCAGTTATTTTACCAGAAGAAGAAATGCCATATATGGCCGACGGAACACCTGTTGATGTAATATTGACACCACTTGGTGTCCCATCTCGTATGAACTTGGGTCAGATTTTAGAAATGCACTTAGGTTATGCGGCTCATACTTTAGGCTACCAAGCTATCGTTCCAGCATTTTCCTCAGCTACAGTTCCGGAAATTAAAGCTGAACTTGTCAAAGCCGGATTGCCTGAGAGTGGTAAGGTAACGCTATATGATGGACGAACTGGAGATGCTTTCGATCAGGATATTGCTATTGGTTACATGTATATGTTGAAACTACACCACATGGTTGAAGATAAATTGCACATGCGCTCGATTGGTCCGTACTCACTTATTACTCAACAACCACTCGGAGGTAAAGCTCAAGGTGGGGGACAGAGATTTGGTGAAATGGAGGTCTGGGCTCTCGAAGGTCATGGGGCAGCTTATGCACTACGAGAAATGTTAACTATTAAATCAGATGATATTATGGGTCGTTCTCAAGCGTTTGACGCAATTATTAAAGGTCAGACAATCGGTGAACCAAATACTCCAGCTTCATTTAATGTATTACTAAATTATTTAAGAGGTCTATCGCTTGATGTTGATCTTAAAAAGTCGAAAGAATAATAATTAATTATCTTAACTATCAAAACTATGAAAACAATTGATACAACAGACTTCGATTCAATATCCCTCAAGCTAGCTAGCCCTGATCGCATTCGTGAATGGTCATATGGAGAAGTAACAAAACCTGAAACTATTAACTATCGTACTGGACGTTCAGAACGCTCGGGATTATTTGATGAGCGAATTTTTGGACCAGAAAAAGATTACGAATGTTACTGTGGAAAATACCGCCGGATTCGTTATAAGGATATAATTTGTGAAAAATGTGGCGTTGAAGTGACTCGTTCTATTGTTCGACGTGATCGCATGGGTCACATAGAACTTTCATCTCCAGTGGCTCATATCTGGTTTTTACGTGGTGTTCCATCTAGAATGTCGACTCTTTTAAACATTCCTGTTAACGATCTTGAAAAAGTTATATATTTCGCTGGTTATATTATTACAAATGTTTATGCTGAAGAGAAAGAAATAATCATCAAAAATTTAGAAAGTGAATTCAAATCAAAGATTAAAAGCGTCAATAATGATGAAGAAAAGGAAAAATTGAAGGATCTTTTAGTTAATACAAAAAAGGAAATTTCGGAAATAGTTCCAGGTAAAGTTTTGAATGAAATTGCTTACCATCACTTTGGACTCAAG
>JBBRJM010000053.1:0-4500 GCA_038219305.1 Minisyncoccia bacterium
GCTCCTAAGCAAGGCTTAGGAGCGGAAGAAATGAACAATATAACAAAATTTATACTTAAATTATGTACTTCATATTCTAAATATTTTAATAAAAAATATAATAGAACAGGAAAGCTTTTTGAGGATAAGTTTAAATCTGTTCATATTAGTAGAGAAAATCAATCAAAATTTCTTTTTTCTTATATACACTTAAATCCCGTTAAACTTATTTTAAAGAATTGGAAAGAAGAAGGAATTAAAGATAAAAATATGGTTATTAAATTTCTTAATGATTATAAATGGAGTAGTTATAAAGATTTTATTGGTACGATTCGTAGTGAAAATAAAATTATAGATAAAAATTTTCCGTTAGATTATTTTCCAACCCAAAAATCTTTTAAGAAAGAAATTTTTGAATGGTTAAAATTATAAAAAGGAGATGGCTTCTCCTAAGCAAGGCTTAGGAGTGGTGGGAAGTGGGGGGGGTAATTAGCAAAGTATTTGAGTGTAATATATAATATATTGATGGATTACCAAGCAGAAAAGAAAACCTGCCAAAACTGTAAAAAAGACTTCACTATTGAGCCAGATGATTTTTCTTTTTATGAGAAGATTAAAGTTCCACCACCTACTTTTTGTCCAGAATGTAGATTGCAAAGAAGACTAGTATGGAGAAATGAACGAAACTTTTCTCATAAAGTTTGTAAATCTTGTGGGGATAAAATAATTTCAATATATAAAGATGATGATTTAAAAATTTATTGCCAGAAGTGCTGGTTTGATGATAAATGGGATGCTGTTGATTATGGAATAAATTATGATTCTTCTAAATCTTTCTTTGAACAATTTATTTTATTGTTTAAAAAAGTACCACAGGTTAATTTAAATGGACATGCTTCAAATGTTAATTCTCCATATGTAAATTATGTAGTTCAAGTAAAAAATAGTCATTTCTGTTTTGGGGGTGGATTTAGTGAAAATATAATGTTTTCAAATCTTGGAATTGATTGTAAAGACTCTACCGAAATGTATTTTTCTAATTATTGTGAATTTTGTTATGAAATATTAAATTGTAATAAATGTTACAAAGTTTGTTATGGTAATAACTTAAAAGATTGTATAGATAGTTACTTTTTGCAGGATTGCGTTAACTGTAATGAATGTATAATGTCTTGTAATTTAAAAAATAAAACTTATTACTATAAAAATGAACAATTATCTAAAGATAAATATCAAGAGAAAAAAATAGAATTTTTAAATAAACTAGGAAAAGATATAAATTCAATTAAAAAAGAATTTAAGGATTTTTTAGTTTTATATCCAAAAAAGTATTCAAATATAATTAAATCAGAAGGCTGTACTGGAGATAATATTTCTGAAAGTAATAATATAATTAATTCTTTCAATATAAAGAAAGGTGATAATTGTAAAAATTGTGTAGAAGTATTAAATCAAGTTAAAGATATTTATGATACGAATAGTGCTGGATTAAATGTTCAAAATGTTTATGAGGTTTTAACTGGGAGCGTTAATATCTCAGATATTTTATTCTCTTGTATAGTAAGAAATAATTCACTGAATTTACAATATTCATATTTTATGACTTCTTGTTCTCATTGTTTCGCCTGCATCGGACTTCGTAATAAACAATACTGTATTTTAAACAAACAATACACCAAAGAACAATACGAAGACCTAATCCCCAAAATCATCAAACACATGTCTGATATGCCGTATATAGATAGTAAAGGTAGAATATACAAATACGGAGAATTCTTCCCATCAGAACTCTCTCCCTTTGCTTACAACGAAACCATAGCTCAAGAATACTTCCCATTAACCAAAGAACAAGCAATAGAACAAGGATACAAATGGAAAGATAAAGAAGAAAGAAACTATAAAATAGATATTAAAAATGAAGATATTCCAGATAGTATTAATGATATAGATGAATCTATACTAAACAAAGTCATAGAATGTAACCATAAAGGAGAATGTAACCACCAATGTACAGAAGCCTTCAAGATAATCCCTGAAGAACTTCAATTCTACAAACGTATGAACCTACCACTTCCACGACTTTGTCCTAACTGTAGACACTATGAAAGACTAGCTCAACGTAATCCTCTGAAACTCTGGCATCGATCGTGTATGAAAGAAGGCTGTACTAATGAATTTGAAACATCATATTCACCAGAGCGTCCTGAAATAGTATATTGCGAGAAATGTTATCAACAAGAAGTGTATTAAAAAATAATTTGCTCCTAAGCAAGGCTTAGGAGGATGATAATAAAAAAATGAAAGAACAAAAACAAATTTTTATCGAACCTTGGATAGAAGAAGAGGGCTGGAATACTGATATTTTTTCCAATATTGAAACACCGGCTTATTTCGTATCATTAGCAAAATTAGAAGCTAATTTAAAAATTCTGGCTGATGTTGAAAAATCAACCGGAGCTCATATTTTAATGGCTCTTAAAAGTTTTTCGATGTTTAGCACTTTTCGTTTAGCTCGAAAATATCTTTCTGGTTCGGAAGCAAGCTCGGTCAACGAAGCCAGGCTTGGTTATAAAAAGTTTGGCAGACAAACCCATGTCTTTTCTCCATCATACACAATGAAAAATATAGGTGAATATTTAAAGTACGCTGATCATTTAGTTTTTAATTCTTTTTCACAATGGAATCAGATGAAAACAATTATTAAAGAATCAGGTAAAAAAGTTTCCTGTGGTTTACGAGTCAACCTAGAGCATTCCGTTGTTGAGACTCCGATGTATGATCCCAGTAGCCCTAATTCTCATTTCGGAGTAACGCGATCTAATTTTCAAGGTGATAATCTTGAAAAAATTGAAGGACTTCATTTCCATAATTTATGTGAGCTTGGTGCTGATGCTCTTGAGAGTTCAGTAAAAGTTTTTGAAGAAAAGTTCGGTGAATTCTTGCCCCAAATGAAATGGGTTAATTTTGGAGGAGGTCATCACATCACTCGTAAAGATTATGATATAAATCATTTGAAGCGTATTATCATTGCTTTCAAGAATCGTCATCCACATCTTGATGTTTATCTTGAGCCAGGTGAAGCTGTGGCTCTGAACGCGGGGGTTTTAGTAGGAAGTGTTGTGGATATCTTTGCTAATGGTAAAAATATTGCTGTTCTTGATGTTTCAGCTACGACACACATGCCGGATGTTTTGGAAATGCCATATTTACCTGCCATTTTAGGGGCAAAACCAATCGGTTTAGAGGAGAAAAATATTTATCGCCTGGTTGGTCCATCTTGTTTAACTGGAGACGTCATCGGCGAATATTCATTTAAAGAGCCACTTTTTGTTGGACAAAAAATAGTCTTTCTTAATATGGCTATATATACGATGGTTAAGAATAATACTTTTAATGGAGTAAACCTCCCAGATATACTGATAATTAATAAGAAAAATAAGATTAAGATTATTAAAAAATTTGGATTTAAAGATTTTAAGAATAGATTGTCATAAATATGATATATTATGAATAAGAGCTTCATAAATTATATTCTAAAAAAAGTCCTCGGATGAGGAAATCAAATAGTCAAACATACTTTTATAAAATAATTTGTTTCGCTTGGTAAACATTATGAAAAATAAAATTGAACAAAAAATTAAATTACAAAAAATAATCGATCACTTTAATCCCGATGAAAATGGTCTAACACACCATGGAATTTTTGGATTACCTTTTTCTATTAAGGAATCAAGAATGGTTCTCGTGCCACTACCATGGGAAGCAACTGTTTCTTATGGTGGAGGAACATCTAACGGCCCTAAGTCCATTTTAGACGCCTCACAACAGATTGATCTTTATGATCCGATATATCCACATGGTTGGAAAGAGGGAATTGCCATGCAAGATATTCCCTCGAGTATTTTCTATGAAAACCAGCATACTAGAGAGAAAACTTTGAGATATTTAGATAAATATGCCGAAGGTGAAATTGATCTTGAACTACAAAGTGATATAAATAATGAGTGTCTTGATTTTAAAAATCATGTTAAAGAAGTTACTGAAGGATATTTGAATGATGATAAAATTGTCGGAGTTGTTGGTGGTGATCACAGTGCACCACTTGGATATTTAGAAGCTTTATCCGAGAAGTATGAGAGTTTCGGAGTGCTTCATATCGATGCTCATGCTGATTTAAGAGATGCCTACGAAGGTCTAACTTATTCCCATGCCTCCATTTTCTTTAATGCCTTAAAAATTAAAAATATTACAAAACTAGTCCAGATTGGAATAAGAGATTTATCGGAAAAAGAACATAAATTTATTGAAAACAGTGATAATCGAATTGTTTCCTTTACAGATTACGAGATAAAGAAAGCTATTTTTGAGGGAAAATCTTTGAAAGAAAAATATAGTGAGATTATTGCAAATTTACCAAAAAATGTTTATATTTCTTTTGATATTGATGGTTTGATTCCGTACTTGAGTCCAAACACTGGCACACCAGTTATGGGCGGTTTTACGATTGAAGAATTAATTTAT
>JBBRJM010000054.1:0-4366 GCA_038219305.1 Minisyncoccia bacterium
ATTATGAGACACTATTGAATAATTTTAATTTAAATAAAGATGATGTTATTTATTTTGAACATGATATGAATGCTGTCAAAAGTGCAAAGTCTGTCGGAATTAATACATATTTTTATGATAATGATAAAAAAGATTTAGAAAGTTTAAAAAAATTCTTAGTTCTTAATTCATAATTTTTAATTATTCACATGCATCACATTTATCACACACATGGATTTGTCCTCTCATCAATCAATAAGGGTGAGGCTAATAAAATGCTCACCATTTATACTAAAGAAATGGGACTTATTCGTGCTATGTCGCAGGGGATACGACTTAACAAATCAAAACTCCGTTTTGCTTTACAGGATTTTTGTTATGCCAAGGTTGATTTTGTTCGAGGTAAAGATATTTGGCGAGTCACTTCGGCGACGATCATAACCTCTTTCCCTTTAGCTCGCACTGCAAAACCATCCATTCTTTTGATTGCTCGCGTTTCTTCTCTCATTGAACGTCTATGTGATGGAGAAGAAGCCAACCCAAAAATATTTGATGATATTATTCAGTCTTTCTATTTACTCGATGATGGTGATTTAACAACCGCTTCAGGAGAGGCGCTCGAACTTTATCTTATTTTAAGAATCATGAATTTTTTGGGTTACATCGGCGAGTCGGATATGTTTGAAAAATATCTCTCATCAAATTTTAATCATAATCAAATTGAGGCACTACTTAGTGATCGCCATCATATTATTAGCCATATCAATAAAGCCCTCAATGAGAGCCAATTATAAGGGAATTATGCTATAATAAAAAAATGCCAGAAAATGAAAATAATAAAATAGAAGATATTAAAAGTCACCTTTATGATGTTAATGATTCTGTAACCAATCGGCCACATACTGGGACACTCCACTCAATTCAGCACCAAGTTTCTGAAAATTGGAATGATGAAATTATTAAAAAGAAGTCAGAAGAAATTGAATTTAAAAAACCTAATATGTCTATATTTAAAAAATTTTTTATTGTTGCCTTTATTTTCTTTTTAGGAGCACTTGGCTACGCTTATTATATGTTTACTAATGGTACCTCAACTGTTTCCAATGAGAAGATTGATATTGCTGTTATCGGGAATGCTTTCGTCAAAGGTGGCGATGTTTTACCTTTAAAAATTGAAATAAAAAATAATAATACATCAAATCTCGAATTGGCTAATCTAATTGTAGAATACCCTCGAGGAGCCGATGATGTGGCAACGGACATTGTTCGACTTCCGCGCGAATCAATCGGCATAATTGAAGCCGGAGCGAGTGTTAGTCGTGACATTTCTGTTACGCTCTTTGGCTATGAGAAATCAGTTCGTAATGTCAAAATAAGTTTGGAATATCATCCGGCCGGATCCAATTTAATTTCAACAAAAACTTATGATTATTCTGTTACTATTAGTACTGCACCTTTATCTCTAACTTTAGAAGCGCCAACAACTACAGTCTCAGATCAATTAATTTCAATTAAATTAATTGCCAAATTAAATACATTGCTTCCTGAAGGAACTAATATCATTCAGGTTACATATCCGAACAATTTTGTTTTTGATAGTGCAATCCCAACCCCATATATTGGAAATTCTGTGTGGAATTTAGCTGATTTATCAATGACACAACCACTTGAAATTGAAATAAAAGGAAAAATTATTGGTCAAGATAATGAAGAACAAGTTTTCCACGTCTATGCCGGATCCCCAAGCCAGACCAATCAAGCTGTTGTCGGAGTTGTTTATAATTCTTTACTTCATTCAATCCTCGTTACGAAACCATTCCTCGAAGCCCATATCTTGGTCAACAATCAAGATTTGCCTTCTTATTCGACTTCTCCAAATAACTCGATTGAAGGTCAAGTTTCATGGGTAAATAATTTATCAACTAGAGTTACAGACGCCCAATTAATTTTAGATCTTTCTGGAAATGCTTATGATCGAAATTCAGTTGATTCACAGGATGGCCATTTTGATTCAAGTCTTAACCAGATCGTTTGGGATAAAAATATGATTGAAGAATTAGGAAGCGTTGAACCGGGACAGCGAGGTTCTGTTGGTTTTAGTTTAAAACCACTTGCCTTTACATCAACAACTGTTTTAGTCAAAGATCCACAGATTAATCTAAGTGTTAGTATTAAAGGCAAACAACCATCTTTTGGATCAACATATAGTGATGTTGATAATTTCATTAAAAAAACAATTAAAATTATGTCTGATTTTCAAATTGTCACAAGCACCAGTTTTGCCTCAGGAGTGTTACCTCCCAAAGCTGATACAGAAACAAAATATAACATTACTTGGACACTTTCCAATACTTTGAATACTATTTCTCAGGCTCAAGCTAGATCAGTGTTGCCAGTTTATGTTAAATGGATCGGCTCAAATACTGGTAATGAAGATGTTACATATAATTCATCGACTCGCGAAGTAATTTGGAGTATTAAAACAGTTCGACCAAATACTGGCATTAGTTCAAATCGCGAAGCTTCATTTACTCTCTCAATAAAACCATCTCTTTCTCAGGTTGGGAGTGTTCCGCAATTAATGAAAGAAATATTATTGACTGGAATTGATTCATTTACCGGCGGTGTTATTAAATCTACAAAGGGAGCCATTACGACTCTCCTAACTGGTGGCAATGTTACACCAGGAACTGATCGAGTCGTTCAATAATTTAAATTGAAAGGAAAGATAAATTACTAATTAGGAATTAAGAATATTTATGGAGGAGAATCAATCAAATAATTTAATGGAAAAAATAATTTCGCTTTGTAAAAGGAGAGGATTTGTTTTTGCCTCATCGGAGATTTATGGCGGGATGGCGGGAATTTATGATTATGGTCACTATGGAATTTTATTGAAGGACAATATCAAGAATGAATGGCAGAAAAATATGATTCAATATCGTGAGGATATTTTTGGGCTCGATAGTGCTATTTTTATGAATCCAAAAACTTGGGTGGCTTCAGGTCATGTTGATGGATTTAATGATCCGCAAGTTGATTGTCATAATTGTAAGTCTCGTTTTCGGGCCGATCATATCTTGGAAGACTTTGGAATACAGTCTGATAAAGCAACAATTTTGTTCATCAATACAGAACTAAACAAATTAAGAGCCGAGAAAAAACTTGTCTGTCCAAATTGTAATAAAGCGACACTAGGAGAAGCTAGAGTGTTTTCAATGATGGTTAAATCAAATCTTGGTTCACCGGTTGATCTAATGACGGAAGAAAATGTGACTTACTTACGACCAGAGACTTGTGGAGGAATATATTTAGAATATAAAAATACCATAGATAGTCTTCATCCTAAATTACCATTTGGTATCGCTCAGGTTGGAAAGGCTTTTCGAAATGAAATTGCCGCTCGACAATTTATTTTTCGGACCCGAGAATTTGAGCAAATGGAAATGCAGTATTTTCATGATCCCGAAGAAACAAATAGAATTTTCCAAATGTGGAAACAAATCCGTTATGATTGGTATTTGATGTATGGTATAACTGATGAAAAATTACGTTTTTATAAGCATGAAAAGTTGGCTCACTACGCTTCAGATGCGTATGATATTGAATATGATTTCGAATCAATGGGAGGATTTAAAGAAGTTGAAGGAATCCACGCTCGCGGAGACTGGGATCTGACTCAACATAGTAAATTCTCTGGTATAGCTCTTGATTATTTTGATGAAGAAAAGAAAAAGAGGTTCGCTCCTCATATTGTTGAAACTTCTGCTGGACTCGGAAGACTATTTTTAATGTTTTTGGATAATGCTTATACGGAAGTCTTATCGGAAGAAGGGGAAACTAGAGTATATTTAAAATTAGATCCAAAATTATCTCCAATCAAAGCGGCAATTTTTCCACTTTTAAAAAATAAACCAGAACTTGTCTCAAAGGCTCATGAACTCTATTTACAATTAAGAAAAGAATTCACATGTGAATTTGATGATAATGGCAATATCGGTAAACGTTACCGTCGCCAAGATGAAATCGGAACGCCCTGGTGTATCGTTGTCGATTTTGATTCGCTCGAAGATGGTTCTGTGACAATTCGTGACCGTGATACAGGTCTTCAAGAGAGAACCAGTAAAAAAGATATCGTAGAATATATTAAAGAGAGATTAAATTAGAAAAGAAAATCAGTAAGGTTATCCTTACTGATTTTTTTAAGTTACATAACCTCCACAGGCAGAACATATTAGCCGTCCTTTTGGTCCTGGTTCAAAACCGCAATTGTTTGTGCCTTTGCAGTCACAATATTTTATTTTATCTTCTGGTTTTGATTCTTGAACTTCATATGCTTCTTTTATTTTTTTATCTCTTTCAAATGTGCTAAAATGAGAAAATTATG
>JBBRJM010000055.1:0-4350 GCA_038219305.1 Minisyncoccia bacterium
AACATCACACATCCTTGAAATTGCACTAGCAGGAGCTATTGCTATCGATGCCTCAGATCTTCACTTTGAACCAGAAGCTGAAACTGTTCGACTTCGCTTTCGATTAGATGGCGTTCTGCAAGAAGTTATGGAAATAAAACCAGAGGTTCATAAGCTGATCAACTCCCGTATCAAACTTATTTCTGGTTTGAAAATTACATCACATTCCATCGCTCAAGATGGGCGCTTTAGTATATTCTTAGATCAAGATGAGATTAGTCTTCGCGTTTCACTAATTCCTGGAGCTTACGGTGAATCAATCGTTATGCGTATCTTAAATCCAAAATCAATCCGAGTGAAATTAGAAGATATGGGAATTGAGTCAAAATTATTTGACGTTTTTATGCAAGAAATCAATAAACCAAACGGTTTGATTCTCTTAACTGGTCCAACAGGTTCTGGTAAAACAACGACTCTTTACTCTTTCCTGCAGAAAATTTATTCGACAGAAATTAAAATTATTACTATTGAAGATCCGATTGAATATCATCTCCCAGGTATTACTCAAACTCAAACCGATTCTGAAAAAGGCTATACATTTTTAGAAGGGCTTCGCTCCGTGCTCCGACAAGACCCTGATGTTATCATGGTCGGAGAAATCCGAGATGGTGAGACAGCCAAGATCGCCGTTGAATCAGCCTTAACTGGTCACTTAGTTTTTTCAACTCTCCACACCAACAATGCCGCCGGTGTTATCCCCCGCTTAATTGACCTTGATGTTAATCCAAAAATTTTAGTCTCGGCATTATCTCTTTCAATTGCACAACGTTTGGTTCGTAAACTGTGTGTTCATTGTAAAATTGAAAAAGTAATTAATGATGAAGATAAAAATATTATTATCAAGATAATGGATAATGCAAAAGCCAATAGTAAGGATTTTTCAAATTACAATGTCGATACAACTAATCCCATAAAAATTTTCGGACCGGTTGGTTGTGGTGAATGTAATAATACTGGTTACCATGGCCGAATGGGAATATTTGAAGCCATTCACAACAGTGCGGAAATTGAAAAAATAATTATTGAAAATCCAAGCGAACGTCAAATTAAAGAAATTGCTAAGACTCAAGGGACCCTTGATATGAGAGAAGATGGAATAGTCAAAGTCTTAAAGGGTATAACGTCACTTGAAGAAGTTAAAAGCGTGGTTGATTTATACGAAAATTAAAAATTGAGACAAAAAAATTCCCTAAACTATTGCTAGTTTAGGGAATTTGGATTTAGATAATGTACAATTATTTAATTATTTTTGTTCCTGAAACAGGAACACCTTCTGCTGTTCCGTTTATTGGCTCAACAGTCCTTGTGACTTCTGAGTCAACAACCAGTAGGCACTCTTTACCTTGAGAAGCGGCTTTAATAGGATATTCCTTCCCATCAAATTCAAGTGAGGCATTCCCGTTTAGTGTATAGGAACCATCGGGTTTAACCCTGAAATTGAACTTAAAACTGGCATCTGATTGAGAAAAAATCATATTCATCTCTTTTACTCGACCAGCTACCTTGTTCATCGAAACAAGAACTCCAAGGGTTCCTTCAGGAACATTTTTGGTTACAGGACGAGAAAGTTCTCCAATGACAATTTTTCCGTCTCTTAAAGAAATCTGCTGATTAAAAACATCGCCAGACAAAATAATTTCCGCACTGTTTAGAAAATTTATTGGATCCCCTACATTCAAATTAAAACCAGGGATTAAATTTTCCTTCCAAACAATATACGTACTTTTCGGCTGAATTTGTTCTCCAGACTTTTCAACTTGACCAGAAGGTACAACCTTAGTGGTATAACAACTACTGGCAATCACCATCAACCCGATTAGGGCAAAAAACAGTCTTTTCTTCATTTTCTTCTTCTTTTTTAGTGAATTTATTTATTTTTCATTTAATCAAATTTTTCTCATTATACACTAGAAATATTAAAAAGTCAACCTTAACTTAGCCTAGTTAATACATTTGTGAAAAATGAGACAAAAATAAAACCCCGAGAGGGGTATTATTTGAAAAAAACATAAATCTCTAAACAATCCTTTGAGAGCATACACTTACAAAGTAATATATGATTACAGGATGGTCCCAGTAAATTTGACTAAACCAGAGCGTCCTATGCGCATAGATAGAGCACGGGGCCGATTGCTTAGAGATTTATGTCCTCTTCTTAAAAATGCTATAATGCACATGTCCAAACTTCTAAAAAGAGTATATCATAATAAAAATATAATGTCAAGTACTAATCCAATCAATAAGAATAACTCACCTGAAACAGTAAATCCAAAAGATGAGGGCTTTTTAGATCAAACACTCCGACCAAGTATTTGGAGTGAATACATTGGTCAAGAAAACATAAAAGCAAACCTAAAAATACTATTAACAGCTGCTGAAGAACGCTCTCACCCAGCTGAGCATATTCTTTTTTATGGTCCACCAGGACTTGGAAAGACAACACTCGCTCACTTAATTGCTAAAGAGACCAGGAGACAAATTAAAATTACTTCAGGACCTGCAATTGAGAAAGTTGGAGACCTTGCTTCAATACTGACAAACTTGGCGCCTGGTGATATTGTTTTTATCGATGAAATTCACCGCTTAAATAAAATGGTAGAAGAAATTCTCTACCCAGCAATGGAGTCAGGCGTGCTTGATATTATTATCGGTAAAGGTCCATCTGCGAGAACAATTCAACTTGAACTTCCTCCTTTTACTTTAATTGCAGCAACAACCCGAATCGCTCTCCTCTCCTCTCCACTACGATCGCGATTTTCCGGCGGAGTTTTTCGTCTTGAATTTTATACACACGATGAAATTAAAAAAATTATTGAGCGCTCGGCAAAAATTCTAGGTGTCAAATTAGAAGATGGAGCTCTCGATGAAATAGCCAAACGCGCTCGCTTCACTCCGAGAACAGCAAACTATTTCCTCAAGCGTTGTCGCGACTATGCCCAAGTAAAAAAAACACCACTTTCCAAAGAGTCTGTTAAGCAAGCTTTAGCTTTACTTGAAATTGATGAACTTGGTCTTTCATCATCTGATAGAAGAATTATTGATATCATCATCAGTAAATTTAATGGTGGCCCTGTTGGACTTAAAACAATTGCCGCCGCTACCTCAGAAGAAGAGGCCACAATCGAAGAAGTCATTGAGCCTTATTTAATTCAACTTGGTTTACTCGACAGAACAACAAGAGGAAGAATTGTAACCAAAAAAGGATACGAACATTTGGGGTATGAGTTTATAAAGTAGAAAGTTCATAAAGTTATAAAGTAAAATGAAGATTGAATCATTTGAAGAAATTATAGCTTGGCAAAAAGCAAGAAAATTAAATCTTTTAATTTACAAAACTTTTAATACTTGTAGGGATTTTTCATTTAAAAGCCAAATCGAAAGAGCTTCTGTTTCTATAATGAATAATATCGCTGAGGGATTTGAGAGACAAACGAATAAAGAATTTAAAAATTTTCTTTTTATAGCTAAAGGTTCTTGTGGAGAAGTCAGGTCTATGATTTCTCTATCTTTGGATTTAAATTACATAAATCAAGCCGAATTTGAAAACATTTATGAAAAATGTAATGAAATATCAAAAATATTATCAGGTTTAATTAAGACTTTATGAACTTTATAACTTTTAACTTTATAACTTACCAATGAAAATACTTGCAATTGATCCAGGGTTCGAAAGAATCGGCATAGCCATCCTCGAAAAAAAGCGAGGAGAAAAAGACAAATTGATTTATTCAAGTTGTTTTAAAACTTCGGCTAAAATTCCTTTCCATGAGCGTTTAACTCTAATCGGTCAAGAAGTTGAGTTAATGATTAAAAAATATCAACCACGAGCTCTGGCTATTGAGAAACTTTATTTCACAACTAATCAAAAAACCGTTATGGGAGTCTCGGAAGCCCGCGGTGTTATTATATATAGTGCATCTAAAAATGGTTTAGCGATTTATGAATACACTCCACCTCAAATAAAAGTAGCCGTCACCGGCTACGGCAAGGCAGATAAAAACATGGTTATTTTAATGGTTAGAAAACTGATTGAGGTTGAAAAGAAGACTAATTCTGATGATGAATTAGATGCGATTGCAATTGGCCTGACGTGTCTGGCCTGTATTAATTTTCCTTGTTAAATAACATAAGTTTTCCCCCACACCTATATCTCCATATTTTTATTATCATATAAAAGTTCGTGACCAAAATTATCTTAGTTATATGGGCTAAAATATAAATAAACTTCTATTTTAAAAAAGATAATAATGGAGATATAGGTGTGGGGGTTTTCCACAGGTTCTATCCATTGCTAATTAAATTAGATTTTGT
>JBBRJM010000056.1:0-4264 GCA_038219305.1 Minisyncoccia bacterium
ACTCATATGAGCTTTCTCACGAGCAAAATCAACATCAGCTCGAAATGTTTGAAGTGGAATTGAACCACGTTTGATTTGTTCACTACGAGCAATTTCAGCACCGGCTAGACGGCCTCCTAGATAAATTCTAGCACCTTTGACGCCACGAGCGGCCATAATCTTCTCAACAGTTTGTTTCATTACTCGGCGGAATGGTAATCTTTTTTCAAGAGCTTCAGCGATAGAACAAGCAATAATTGCAGAATCAGCATCTGGATTTGTTACTTCAACAATATCAAGCTTAAAATCTTCAGGTATAGTAACTTCTTTCTTTTTCATTTGAGCCACTAATTCTGACTTGATTTTAACGGCACCCTCACCAGAGCGTCCGATTATCATACCGGGACGAGAAGTGTAAATCATTACTTTAGTTGCTTTTACATTTCTTTCAATTTCGATTCTTGAAATATAAAAACCACGAAGTTTCTTAGTTAAAAATTCACGAATTACAACGTCACTCTTAAGTAAAACCTTGTATTTTTTATCAGCAAACCAACGTGATTTCCAATCGCGAAGGGTGACTAATCTATGAGCATATGGATGGACTACTTTTGACATAAAATACTATTAAGCCTTTGGCTTTACTACTTTAGTTTTTTCCGACTTTTTAAGCTTTGGTTTTAAAACGGCTTTATCATCTTTAGTAACTTTGACAGTCTTTTCAACTTTCTCAACTTTTTTTGTCTCCTTAACTTTAGGAGCATCTTTATTGATCAAGGTTAGTAAGACATGACTAGTTCTTTTATTAATTCGGGAGGCACTTCCTCTGGCGCGGGGCATGGAACGCTTCATGACAATACCCTTGTTAACAGTCACGTTTTCAACGAAAAGGTTATCCTCCAATACTCCAGCATTTTTAGCA
The DNA here is from genome assembly GCA_038219305.1 of Minisyncoccia bacterium. Classification (GTDB taxonomy): domain Bacteria; phylum Patescibacteriota; class Minisyncoccia; order Phycocordibacterales; family UBA9973; genus UBA8515. Next base: position 902 of record JBBRJM010000056.1, read on the forward strand.
TTAGCTAGCGCTGAAGCTAAAAGGCCTTTAATTGGTAACGATGCTCGTTTTGGTAATGCATCAAGCATTACAAAAGCCTCTGCAACCCTTTTGCTTTTAATGAGTCCAGCGACAAGGGCAACCTTGCGGGGGGACTGTCTGTAATTTTTTAAAAATGCTTTCATAAATAATATTATTTCTTCTTGGAATCAGTTGCAGCTTTTGCTGATTTCGAAGCGGTTATTTCTGATTCTTTCTTTTTAGCTTCAAGTTCTTTCTGCATCTTACCTCCGTGTCGGACAAATTTACGTGTTGGGGAGAATTCTCCGAGTCTGTGGCCAACCATATCTTCACTAACTAATACTTCGATATGTGTTTTACCATTATGAACTCCAAAGACGAAACCAACCATTTCAGGGGAGATAACGCATGGTCGAGACCAAGTCTTTATCATTCCTGTTTCAATCGGTTTCTTGCCGGCAATCTTTTTCAAGAGCCTTTCATCTACATATGGGCCTTTTTTAAGTGATCTTGTCATATTATTAGGTTCTATTTTATAGAGGCTAGGTTGTTTAAACCGCCACTAAAATTAATACAAGCTCAACTGAGCTCGTGGACTTATACTAGCAAATATAAATTAATTGTCAAGAAAAATTAGATAGAATGCTAAATATCCTTACATTACCCAAATGTAAATAAAATTATGTTGTCATTTGGTAAAATAAAAACACCCGATAAACTCTTATTATTCTAAAAGAACATACACAATCTAAATTAAAACCCTTTAGATTCTTAATATTAAGTTATTGGTAAAATATATTTTTTCTTAAAAATTGTTCTTGTTTTTGTAATAATATCTGCCATTTTTTTGATAAAAGGGTGACACTTTTGTTATAATACCCATAGGGATTTCCTTGTGGCTTGTCACGATATCCAGGTAGGAAGGTATGGAAACCTTCGGTTTCCATTATTAATTTTGTGGCGTAGCCTCCAGTCATACTCCGTCGGCTTGCCGTGGGGTAATTGATTTTCTTTGTTTTTAACAACAACATATTTTTAAATTGTCCTCACTTTGAGCGATAGCTCAAAGTGAGGACAATTTTATTTGAATTCCTTAAAAGATTCTTCATAAGCTTCTAAAATCTCCTTTTTATTGAGATAGATATCTAGACTTTTTTGGAGTTTATACCCATTTCCATGACTCAACATTCATAAATATGAGATAATCGCTTCTTTTTTAGAATCTTTATTTATATTTCTAAACATTCTATTTTTGGTAGCCGTCCTTAAAACTCTATGACTGGGAAAGTGTATCCAGCCAAGAAAGTCAATACTAGAAGCTATAGTTTCAATAGAAACTTTGTCTGGATGCATTTTTAATTTTAAATTACTTGCTAAAAAATCTTTCATTTTAATTAAAATCTTTTCCAAATATTCTTTATTCCCAAACAAAATAACAAAATCATCTACATAACGAATATAATATTTTACTCTTAATTCTCTTTTCACAAATTGGTCAAACTCATTCATATAAATATTTACTAATAGTTGAGAAGTTAAATTCCCTAATGGAAGTCCTTTACCCAATTTCCGCTATAGCGTTGAGATGGTAAAGGTTTGGAAACTATCAATAATTTGTGACAAGACCCAGAGAATATTCTTGTCATTTATGTTTTTTTCTAAAATTCTTTTTAGAATATCATGGTCAATATTTGCAAAGAATTTTCTGATATCGCACTTCAAAACGAAGCAAGTCTTTGTATTATTTTTTGAAACAATTCTTGAAAAATTTCTAAATCTATTCATAGCTCTATGAGTCCCTTTATCTATTCTGCAAGCATATGAATCATAAATAAACTTACTATCAAAATACGGATACAAAATACGGTAAATAGCATGGTGAAGGAGCCTATCTCTCACACTCGCCTTGTGTATATCTCTTGGTTTTGGGGCATTGATTTTAAAATGAACATAAGATGAATGTTTGTATCTCCTAAATAATAAATCTTGATGTAATTGATAAATATTTTCAAAAAGATAAAAATGAAACTCTTGAACATCCTTTTTATTATTTTTCCCTTTTTGAAATTCTTTCCATACTTCAAGTAAATTTTCAACACTTATAATATTATGAGTAAAAATATTCTTTATACTCCTGATGATATACCTATTCAGAAATTCTTGCCAGTATATGCTTCATTTTTGACAAAATCCTCCCAAGCTATATATCCCTCAACATTTTCATCTTTTTCTATTAAACGATTGAGTGGATGTCCATTTTGGAGAGTATTAATAACATCTTCAAGTGCGAGATTTCTAATAGTTTCATCTACTTCTTCAATCCCCAGAGTTATAGATATAACCTGTTCTTTTTGTTTAGGAGATAGTACAATCTCATCTTTTTTATCTTCTTTTTGATATAATTTCTGTGAGATTTCCATAAATTGAATTATATTATAAAAATACTATACCTGTATTTTCAGAAATCCCAAGTTCAAAAAAAATGGGTGCACTGCTATATTTTATGAGATAATAATTATAATCTTTGGCAAGAAGATTATTAGCCCTATAATTCCAGCCACAGCAACAGCCAAAAGAACAGCTCCAGCGGCCACATCTTTGGTGTCTTTGGCATAAGGATGGTAATTGGGGCTTGTCAGGTCTATGTCTATTTCAATAGCGGTATTGAATGCTTCTGACAAAAAAACTAAACCAATTGCAAAAACAATAATTGCCCATTCCACCGATGTTATATGTAAAGCAAAACTTAAATAGATAGCGCCGAGCGCAAAAAATATCTGAAGCCATACATTGTGGGTTGTTTTAATAAAAATACCAAGTCCCCGAAAAGCGTGATTGGTACTTTTAATTCGTGCCACAATTGAGAATCTCTTTTTTTCAGAGATTTTTCTTGTCCTGTTAGTTAAAATGGTATTATCTTCTGTCATTTTGTAATTTTAATTAATAATAATATGATTTAATACATTTTCAAAAATGAATCTAAAACCTTAATTTTCAATAAAAATGACAATACCATTTTTATACTACGGGATCCATCTTCCTATTATACAACAAAAAATACCCTTACGGGTATTTTTTGTGATAGAGATTTTCATCCACCTAAACTTTTTAATAAAAATTTGGTGAAATTTTTTCTTTGTTTTTAATTAGTAATAGATAATTAGTAATTAGTAATCATTCTATTTTGTGTTTTTTGTCTTGCCAACTTTACGTCTTGAGACAATCCACATATTTGAGTATTTCTTTGGTGTTCGTGTCTTCTGTCCTTTTCCTGATGGTTTACCCCAGGCAGTCTTGGCACGTCGTAGACCTCGTCCTTGACGACCTTCACCTCCTCCGTGTGGATGGTCAACTGGATTCATA
>JBBRJM010000057.1:0-3955 GCA_038219305.1 Minisyncoccia bacterium
ACAGGAATTGAAAATCCTTTACCAGGAATTGATGATATCCCTAGTTTTATTGTAAAAATAATTAATGGTGTTTTGTTTGTTGGAATACCAATTATCACTTTGGCTATAATTTATTCAGGTTTTCTTTTTGTCGCTGCTCAAGGGAATCCAGAGAAGATAAATAAAGCAAAAGAAGCATTGATCTACACCATCGTTGGAGCAGCGATTCTCTTAGGATCATTTTTGATTGCTAACGCCATTAAAGGAACGGTCGATGTTATTAAAGATGAAAATGTTTAGCTTATGAATATTATTAATATAGTTGAGGCTGCTAGTAATACATCTCAATCAACTTCGGTTGATATTTGTAAAAATGCAGCAAATAGTTTAACCAGTTTAGGAGGAATAGTTAATTACATTAGTTGTTTTTTAGTAAAATTTATTATCCCATTATTGATGTCTTTAGCTGTTGCTGGTTTTATCTGGGGAATCATTAAATATTTTATAAATCCTGACAACGAAGAGCAAAAGAAAAAAGGTAAAGATTTTATGGTTTGGGGATTAATTGCTTTGTTTGTGATTGTTAGTATGTGGGGGATAGTTGCCATTTTTTCAAATACTTTGGGACTTCGGCCAGTTATTCCACAATTGTCAAATCAATTATAATATTATATTATTTGTGATATAATATTGATGTTTATAAATTAAATATTATCTACTTACGTCGACGTAGAAGATATTATTAAAATTTTTATTATTAGTATAAAAAAATTATGAAGAAAATTATTACACTTAGTGCTATTTTAACAGGAGTTATACCACTATTCGTTTTTGCCGCAAATGATGCATTTGGGATTTTGACCAAAATTAATCAACTGATTAATACTGCCATGCCAGTATTAATCGCTTTTGCTGTTCTTTATTTCGTTTGGAATGTTATTCAATATACCATTACCAATGACGAAGAAGGGAAGAAGAAAGCCAAGAGCGGAATTATAACAGGTTTGATTGGTTTGTTTATTATTGTCGCATTCTGGGGAATCATTGCTGTTGTTATGAATACTCTTGGTGTTGGACCTCTTCACATCAATCCAGAAATGATTCCTTGCGTACCAGGTCCTGGAGTCTTTTGTAACTAAAAATCTCTATGAATTTTTCAATTATTCCTGTAGCTGAAGCTAGTTTTCAAACACTAATTAAAAGTATAAATCAACATATAATTAATCCAATTATTATATTAGTTTTTGCTTTGGCTGTTGTTTATTTCATTTACGGTTTGGCTCTTTATTTTCTAAATCCTGATAATGAGGAAATTAGAAAGACTAGTAAGTCAAAGATGATTTATGGAATAATTGGATTATTTATAATGACGGCTGTTTTTGGAATTGAAAAAATTATTCTAAATACACTTGAAATTAGGAATATTAAAATTAACAATGCTGGTAATTATGAGATTGTTGAGCCGACATCACAGGCAACATTGCTAGATAGAAATATAGTTTCTGACCAAACTCCTTTTGTTCCTAGCGAAACACAGGATAGTGATTTATCCGATAATCCCAATTTACCTCCACCTGCCAAAGGTTTAACTTATACAATGAATCCTTTTGGGCAATCAACTCCAAATCCGAAATTATGCTGGAGGCAAACTATCTTTGCAACTGGTAAAACATTTTATCAGTCAACTGAAAGTGCCAAGCAAAAAGGTAGAAACACCTACTTGTCTTTTCTAGGCATTGATCCTGTTAAGATGCCAACAATGGCTAATGATATTAGTAACGGTTTACCTCTCGTTTATGGTGTAAAAAGATATTTCGATCCAAATAATAAGCTGTATTATACATGGGAAGATATTCGAGCTCCAATCAAAAATGGGAAAGAGGCAGACTGTAGTGCTATTTTGCCGAACCCATCAAATCAAAGTAATAAAGTTAGTAGTTTGAGTGGGGAATATATGAGTGATGATTTATATTATCGAGTTGTTGATTCTGGAACAAATATAGACGTAAATAAAGCTCGAACAATTGCAATTACTAATGCTTTGATTCAGATTGCTCGATCGCGTGGTCTATATAAATTATCAGATATTCCATCTTATTTTATTATTGCCGAAAAACGTTTTGAATTACCTGATCCTATGACAGGGGAGTTTCATTACTTTGTGGCCATTGAGTCAAAAAAATAATTGGACATAAAAAAACGGCTCCTGAGGGAGCCGTTTTGCTTAACGTGGCGTAAACGTACAATCTACGATTATCTCTTTTTTATAAACTGAGAGATAAACGTATTTTTCATAATAATTTTTATTGACCAGTGGAGGTTCACCGCCTCCGACTAGTGTTTTTTGAATACTTTCGGTTTGGTAATAATATTTATCACCCCTACCGTCTGTTTCTAATTTATACCCACTTGGAATATAAATTTTTTTTACCTGGTTGTTTTTTAACTCATAGCTTTCTCTAAAGCTATGAGTCTTGCAAATATCTTTATTATTATCCCCAAGGGTATAAACAAACCAAACAAGAACAAATAAAAATATGACCGCCATACTAAGTTGCCATAATCCTGATTGAATATAATCATTGGTCACACGTACCTGGGGATTTGTTGTAACAACTTTCTTCTTTTTGGAAAGCAGATAAATACTAGTTAAAACTATCCCCGTAATTATTAAAGCTGTAATTACTCCCAATATCGTGTTCATGGTATTGGTATTACTGGTTTAACATTCTTTCCCTCAACTAGAGTTGTCACATTAGGAGTTGCCCTCCTCGTTTCAACTTCCATTGCTCCTGGAATTCTAGATATCTCATCATAATATTTAACTTTTGGTTGGTTCAAAAATTCTTGACCCTCAGCTGTTAATCTATCACGCTCTCTATCTCCCTTGGCTTTTTCAATCGTGGCATTCGCTTCTTCTTTGGCTATAAATTTAGCTGTTGAAGCTTTTAATAGGGTTTGTTTGTTTTCCCCAGAAATTTCTACTGTGTTTAATTGGGCGTCTACTATTTTGTAGCCCATATAATCACATACTCCCAAACCGTCTGGACGATCGGGAATGACATTGTTTAAATCGCAAATTTGAGCTGCAAAATTGGTTGCTAAATTTGGATTAGCGATGTTGACCCCTGCAATGGTGTTTGCTCCAAAAGTGGAAAACTCTTCACCTTTTATAATCTTTATAGCTTCCGCGATACATAATCTTTGTAGTTGACCATAAGCATCATGAACTCCAAAGATTGGTTTTGTTGCATGTATTGGGGCCACAATAATCGTGAAAATAACAGTGAGCGGTACACCAAATTTATCCTCTGCCTCAGTTGTTCGAATCGCGTACTCAAACGGATTGATAAATAAATAAGGGGTCTGTTCATCCCTTGAGATAATCACATGTTCTCCATTTTCAACTAAAGTTTTCCATTCTTGCCACTGTTGTCTTCGGTAATAAAGACTGTAAAAAGGCCAGAGACCTATCCATGATAATCCAAAAAAACTCCAAGTGCTGTAATTCATTCTCGCCAAGTCACGGTCTAAATCTGTTGCTAAGTCTTCGAATCTCTGAATTTTATTATTAGAGTCAATATAAAGAGTTCTAGAGGGAGCAATAATTTTCCCTGTAAACTGATTGCCTCTCATTACTTGACAGGCAATGTTTTCTTTTGCTTTAGTAAAGAACACATTGTTCTCTGCTAATACAAAATAAATTAGAGTTAAAAGAATCAAGGGCAGTCCGATGACTACCATAAAAATCCAAAATCCCAACAATGCTTCAGAGCTAGGATTAAACAAAACAATAATAATACTTTGCATTTTTTTTATTTTTTATTTTTAATGAATCAAAATCTCACTCAAATTATATCACTTAATATTAATAAAGTCAAGGAAGATATTGAAAATATAAGCTTAAATCATAAGCCTTAAATTTATAAAACATTTGTCTTTTAATGAAAAAATGTTATACTCTTCTTGTTAGTTT
>JBBRJM010000058.1:0-3953 GCA_038219305.1 Minisyncoccia bacterium
TCCTTATATTGTAAATATTAATTTTTAAGTTTTGTAATACACGAAGTGCATTTCCTCGTGGCTTGCCACGATATCCATGTAGGAAGGTATGGAAACTTTCGGTTTCTATTATTAATTTTGTGGAGTAGTCTCCGGTCATACTTCGTTGGCTTACCACGGGGTAATTGATTTTAAAAATTTATTTTATTTTCTCAGAATTTTTATTAGTTTATCCATGACATTCTTGAGTGAAGTATCATCATAAAGCGAGAGCGTCAAAACTTTCTTATCTAATTTTTCAAAATCTTTTTTGGCTTTGTCTATCTTTTTTGAATCAATCACCACATCCGTTTTAGTTAAAATAATGACTTCCTCTTTCTCTAAAATTTCTTTATTATAATTTTCTAATTCTTTTCGAATTTGCTTATAGACTTTAATAGGTGAATCATTTTCAAGCGAAACTAAATGGACTAACATTTTAGTTCTTTTAATATGTCTGAGAAATTTTATACCAAGACCTTTACCTTCTGATGCTCCTTCAATCAATCCAGGGATATCTGCAATAGTATAACCAAAGAAATCGCCTAAGTTTGGGTCAAGCGTGGTAAATTGATAACTTCCAATTTTAGCCGAAGCATTCGTTGTAGCGTTTAAAAGTGATGACTTACCAGCATTGGGTAATCCAACTAATCCAACATCAGCAAAAAGCTCGAGTTCAATTTTAAAATTACCCATTTCACCAACTTTACCTTTTGTGGCTTTGGTCGGTGTAGTGTTTATTGAGGTTTTAAATTGTTCATTTCCATAACCTCCAACTCCACCCTTTAACAAGAGTTCACGCTGGCCGGCCTTATCAAGTGAAACTTTTCCACCACTTTCAATATTCGTAATAACTGACCCAACTGGAAATTCAATAATCAAATCTTTACCATCTTTTCCATGACAACTCCCCCCTTTACCTTCTTCTCCATCGAAAGATTTAAATATTTTTTTGTGTTTATATTTTGAGAGTAAGTGAATATCATCAACAGCAAGAGCGTAAATATCACCGCCTTTTCCACCATCGCCCCCATTTGGACCGCCTTTATCAATAAATTTTTCTCGGCGCCAGCGAACAACACCGTCTCCTCCACGACCTGCTTGAGCATAAAATTTTATTTCATCGATAAACATATTATACTTATACTTTAACTTATTAAGGCCTTTTCTACAAGTTCAATGATACCCTCTTTTGATTTAGCTACTATTAAGAACCTTCCATTATGACAAAAGATTGCATCTGAAACACCAGTCACTTTAACAATTTCACTATCGCGTTTACCTGCCCATGTGATAGGAAAAGGTTTACGAACTTCAAAATTATTTTTTTCCTTACGAACTGCTTCAGCTCTCCAATTATCACCTTTTTTAGAAATAATATAGAGAGGCTCAGCATATTCATTTATCACTTCAAACCAAGGATATGAGTCATTAAATATGATAACTCTTTTATCTGCTGATTCTTCGTATGCTTTTTTTACAATATGTTCAGCTTCTAAATTATCCCGCATTTTTATAATTGCACGATTAATTATTTTTTTAGCAAAAGAAATAGACTCTAGAAAAGATTTATCATCATCTTGTTCTTCTTTCCAGCTTGGACGAAAACTAAAAAATAAATCTTGAATGGTATAAGGAGCAATATTCCCCTTAACCTCAAAAAGATTAATACCATTATCATTTGCGTCAACAGATGAAACCAGCCTATCCTCAATTTTATTGGCAACTTCTTTTGAACCACAAATTTCTTCACCATACTTTTCCCAGACAAGACCAAAAGATGAATATGGTATTCCATTTAAATGAAATCCAGCCCCACCTTCTTGATGATGGTCAAATCGATTTTTTTCTTTATCATAAATACCACCAACATCATAAACAATATCAGCTTGTTCTATTAATTTAGTATCACGAGTACGAATTATTTTTATGTTTCCATTGTTTAATATTGAAAGTGTTGCTGTCGCAAAAAGATCATCAGCGTGAAATGTTCCATCATGAGTGACACATATTTTCTTTTTTTTAAAAATTGACATATTTTGTTTTGCCAAAGCAAAAAACCAAGGCAGATTTATAAATTACATTTCGAATAATTCTATTAGAAAAGCGACGATTTTTTCTAAAATAAAGAATAGAATAAAACAAATTAAAATAACTAACAGAAAATTTCGAACATCATGGTTAATCGATAAAGCTGTGTATCCGAAGAAATGACCAATAGCTAGGACTCCAACTGACCAAATAGCTAATGAATAACTTTCAGCTTTGATGTAAATATTAACTGGAATTTTCTTATATCCAGAATAAATAAGGGTAAACCAGCCGATACCAAGTATAAAAAAACGAGAAACAAAAATGGACCAAAACGGTTTTTCAGTAAATCGAGGTAAGAAATAAGAAATTCGTCTTTCAATCTTTTTTAAAACAATATTTTCTGAATGAGATCTACTTAAATATAAACCAATTGAATAACCAAAAAATGATTTCGTTATTCCTCCCAAAATGACAAAAAAGAGAGCCAGAAAAGCATTGAGTGATCCGAGGTAGGAAAAGATTCCAGCAAAAATAACAACGATTTCCCCTTCTATAATCACACCAAGAAAGATAACAAAATAGACGATTACAGAATGAATTTCGACAAAATGTCTAATAGCAGTAATAGAGATATGATCCATACTTATCTTATTCGCCGAAATGGAAAATTTTCTTTAATAACCAATTAATCAAAGAGACGACTAATGCTCCAAAAAAGGCACTTAAGAATGAATCAACGATAAAACCATCAAGAACTTTAGCGAGATACCAAAAGACAGCTCCATTAATTATTAATGAGAAAATTCCAAGGGTAATTATGTTAATCGGTAGCGTTAAAATATTAATAATCGGCTTAATAAAAGTATTAAAGAGCGTCAAACATGCACCAACAACTAAGGCTACCCAAATAGGGTTGACAGAAATTCCAGAAATAATTTTTGTTGTTAACCAAACGGCCAGCGACAATAAAATCCAATGTAAAATAATTTTCATCCCGTTAGAGATAGCCCTTCATTAGACGGGCGTATCATATGATTAAATGTTAAGAATATCGACTAAGTAATTTTTTTAAGAATCCATCATAGACACAACTAAGCATCTCTAACGGGATTCATATCCACTAAACTATTAAACAAATAATGAATCGACAACTTTTTTAACTTGCGAACCGTCAGCTTTACCTTTCAAATCTTTCATCACCGATGCAATGAACATCCCTTTCTTGGTCGGATCTTTGTCAGGAAGTTCAGCATATTTTGACTTAACAAATTCTTCAATTTGTGACACTTCCATTAATTTTGGTAAAAATTCTTCAATAATTTTTAGTTGAGCAACTTCGACTTCAACTAAATCCATTCGGTTACCTTTGGTAAATTGCTCGATTGAATCTTTTCGTTGCTTTGAAGCCCGAGTAATAACTCGAAGCGCATCCTCATCAGACAACATATCTTGTGGAGTTTTACCTGTAGCAACCAATTCATTAGTAAAAGCTGTGACAAGCCCTCTCATAACATCAAGACGAATACTATCTCTTGCCTTCATTGATTCTTTTATGTTGTTCTTAATTTGTTCGTGTAATGTCATATATACATTGTATCAAATAGGAACAAATATGCAAAAATATAAACGAAATAGTCTTTGAAAAATTTTTTGCGAATGACAACGGTCCGAGCAGAGCAAATTTTCAGCAGAAAATTATGTGTACATTTTGAGAAGAGCTATTTTGTTTGTATTTATTAAGATGATAGAATGTGTATATGAAAAAAATTATATTTTTAGATACTGAAACAACTGGCAATGAACCAGCAAAAGATTTTCTCTGCCAAATAGCTTACAAAACTACAGACGAAACTTTCTGTGAACTTTACAAACCTTCCATCCCTATTCCACCTGAAGCAAGT
>JBBRJM010000059.1:0-3932 GCA_038219305.1 Minisyncoccia bacterium
GGTGGTCTTTGACTCAACGGATTTTCGTTTTTTGTATTTAATTCTTGATTAATTTTAGCCATAATATTTTTTTTATTTTATTGCTTCATTAAGAACTTCTTGTTCTTCTTCGGAAAGTTCAAATGAAGATTTGCCGGAGATGATCGGTTTTGCAAAGATACTCATTCGATCACGGGCATAGAGACTAGACATGACCAAGCCGTTTCCTTCATCATTCAAGAGAGCTATAGCAAAGCTCTGATTACTACCTGCATCGAGGAATGGATTAAATCTTTTAATCTTAATATTTCTAATTGATTTATTAAGTCTGTTGTCAGCAGTCACCAAATGACCATTAATTTCAATTTGAGTTTTTTTCAATTCACTCATTTGCTTAGTAATAACTGTCATAACTTCTTCCAAGTCAGATGCTTTTGTTCCGGCAAAGAATTTTTTAAGCCTTGATTCTAGAGTTATAATCCAAATTAAAAGAATAATAATAACGAAGGCTAATATATAAATTAGGATGGAAGTTGTCATAACTTAAAAGAGTATATACCAATAAGGCTTTTTTTACAATGCCGATTATAAATATGATCTAAGGTCTATATCTAATAAAAACTGTGATATAGTATTAATTGATCATGAAATTATTAGCCAAAAGAAAAATATATCTCGATTATGCAGGGGCAACGCCTATAGACCAAGATATTTCAAAAAAAATATCTCAAATCGATCGGGATTATTTTGCTAACCCGAGCGCCATCTATAAGCAAGGCCAAAAAGTTCGTCAATTGATTGAAGACTCCCGTTTGAAAATAGCTAATTTGTTTAAAGCACATTCTAATGAAGTGATATTTTGTGGCAGTGGAACCGAGAGTGATGCCTTGGCAATTATTGGTGTTGTTAATTTTTATGAATCTAAAAATAAGAAAGATAATGTTGCATATATAATTCCGCATATCGTGACATCCAACATTGAGCATTCTGCTGTTTTAAAAAATTGTCAACAACTTGAAAAAAATGGCCGAGCTGAGATAACGTATGTTAAAGTTAATGACCAAGGTTTAATTGAACCCAAAAATATAAAAGATGCTATCAAAGAAAATACTATTCTTGTTTCTGTGATGTACGCTAATAATGAAATTGGAACAATTGAGCCAATTGAAGAAATAGCCAAAGTTATCCGTTCTTATCGTAAAACCACAAATAGTCAATATCCGTATTTCCACACTGATTCAGCTCAAGCAATAAACTATTTACCACATGAAAATATTGAAAAATTGGGAGTTGATTTATTATCTTTTAATAGTTCGAAAATATATGGACCGAAAGGTGTTGGGATTTTGTATAAAAAGCGCACAGTTGATCTTATTCCAATATATCAAGGTGGCGGTCAGGAACAAGGACTTCGCTCGGGGACTGAAAGTGTTTCTTTGATTAAAGGGATTTATTTGGCCTTGGATAAAACTTTTAAACTAAGAGTGAGTGAATCATCTCGTTTAATTAATTTGCGTGATTACGCTATCCGCGAATTGCTTGGATTATCTGTCCTGATTAATTATAAAATAATTTTAAATGGTCATCCTGAGAGACGATTACCAAATAATATTAATATTACGATTTATGGAATTTCAAGTGAGCTATTAGTTATTGAACTTGATCATATGGGGATCGCTGTTTCTGAACGGAGTGCTTGTCATTCAAGTGATGATAATGCTTCTTATGTTATTCGTGCTATTCGGAAAACTTGTGAGCGTAAAAAAGGGCAAGATAATGGCTCAATCAGAATATCTCTTGGACGAGAGACGACAAAAAGTCATCTTGATTTTTTAGTCAGAAGTTTAAAGAATATTTTACTTAAATACAAAGAGTGGAAATAGCTTTGTCTTTTGTGATATACTAAGTTGATGGATTTTAAAGATTTAAATAAAAAACAGCTAATATTACTCACTTTACTGATAACCTTTGTAGTTTCTATTGCGACGGCTATAATTGCGGTTTCACTCGTCAAACAAATGCCGGCTAGTGTTCCTCAAACAATAAATAATGTCATCCAAAGAACAATTGAAAAAGTAACGACAGTAGAAGTTCCATCTGTTAATAAGAAGAACGATCCCAAAAATGAGATAATCAGAGATAATCAGAATAATAATTCTGGGTTAATGTTAACAAATAATGAAGCGTTAATTGCGATTTACCTAAAAGATCAAATATTTAATGGAGATATAAAAGAAGAAAAAGATTTAAAACCAATTGGCCAAGGAGTGATAATTTCAGATATTGGACTCGTCTTGGTTGAATCAAGTATTCTCGATGGAAGTGATTTATACAAAGTCTTATTAGATAAAACCGTCTTTGATGCCACAATTTTAAAAAAGTTTGAAAATGGATTTGCTATTTTGAAAATTTATCCAGAAATAAAAACTGCGAATCCAGAGATTGAAAATAAAAATAACATTCCTTTATAAAATATTTAATAAGTAATTTATTTTGTATTTTAATTAATAATCATTAATAATTATTTATATATGCCCCCATTTAATCATTTTACAACTAAAGCCAAAGAGGTCATTCGTAAAGCACACGAGTTGGCTATTGAACGTGGGCAGAATCATGTTAATTCTCTCCATCTTTTGACGGGTCTACTTCTACAAGATGATTCGCTCGTGATTTCTATTTTAGATCGCCTGGAAGTTGACACGATGCTTTTAACAGAGAATCTCAATGAGATGATTGAATCACCTGAAAATCGAACGACTGTCTCACCATCGTATCAAGTTTATTTAACTCCTGATTTGGCTCAAGCGATAGAAAATTCAACAAAAGTTGCAACAACCTTGAAAGATGAATTTGTTTCAACGGAACATTTATTTATCTCATTGCTTGAAACTCAAGGCGAAGCTAAAGAATTTCTTTCTCGATTTAAAATAGACAAAGTTCAAGTCTTGAAGGTCTTGGAAGTTTTGCGTAATGAAAATATCACAGAAAATACTCCATCAAAAAAGCCAAAAATCTTAGCCAAGTTTACGAGAAATTTAACGAACCTTGCTCGTGAAGATAAACTAGATCCAGTAATCGGTCGCGATACAGAAATTATGCGTATGATGCAAATTCTTTCTCGTCGAACTAAAAATAACCCTATTTTAATAGGGGAAGCTGGAACTGGGAAAACAGCCGTGGCTGAAGCTCTGGCTATTCGGATTGCTAAAAATGATGTTCCTGAGAGTTTGAAAGACAAAGAAGTTGTCTCTCTTGATTTAGGATTACTGCTCTCTGGAACAAAATATCGAGGAGAATTTGAAGAAAGACTTCGCGGTATTATGAAAGAAATTGAAAAATCTGATGGCAAAATTATTCTTTTCATCGATGAGATTCATACGATTGTTGGAGCAGGTAGTTCAGAAGGTTCGCTTGATGCATCCAATATGTTAAAACCAGCACTGGCTCGCGGTGAACTTCGGGCAATAGGTGCTACGACCTTGAAAGAATATCAAAAACATATTGAAAAAGATCCCGCTTTGGCTCGCCGTTTCCAACCAATCTTTATTGATGAACCAAATATAAATGATGCCATTGCTATCTTGCGTGGACTTAAGGAAAAGTATGAACTTTTCCATGGTGTTCGAATTACCGATGATGCTATTATGGCCGCGGTAAATTTGAGTGCGAGATATATTACTAATCGCTATCTGCCAGATAAGGCCGTTGACTTGATTGATGAGGCTTCCTCATCTCTTAGAATCGCGCTTGAAAATAAGCCACCTGTTTTAGAAGACGCTCATAGAAAAATTATGCGATTTGAAATTGAGAAAGAAGCTCTTTTGAAAGAAATTTCTGCTTCAGGTAAAAAGAATAATCATAAAGATACTCTAATTCGTGTTAAAGATATTGAAAAAGAAATTGCAAACTTGAAAGAGAAAACTTATGAAATAGAATTAAAGTGGAAAAAT
>JBBRJM010000060.1:0-3753 GCA_038219305.1 Minisyncoccia bacterium
TGGAGTTAATCATGGTGCCTATAGTGTAATGGTTAGCACTAGAGTTTGTGGAACTCTCAGTCTGGGTTCAAATCCCAGTAGGCACCCAAAAATAAAGAAGCAAATGTGTTAACATTTACGGATTATATTTTGGCATGTCTAGTGAAATTTGAAAGACTTTTCAGTCTTGCTTTGAAAGCTGAAAAGTACCTGCCGATGTAGTCGGCAAAACGCGCATTCGCGGTCCCAGTATGCACCCATAAACGTTCAGTCAATTTATTTAACTCTTTAATATAAGGGTTATTGTAGGATGTTAGGAATTGAACTTTTTCTATGATTATTTATATTTACACTTGTAGAAGTTTGAACCTTTGATATAATATTAATATGAATAAAAATATATTTATTAAAATTTTTACATTAATTGCTTATTTGGCTATGGTTTTTGTTAATTATCTTGCTAATGCATTACCCATAAATGGCGTTTCTACTGGTCAGGCTTCTGACTCTTATCCAAATCTTTTTACTCCCGCAGGAGCGACATTTTCTATATGGGGGCTTATATATCTCTTACTTTTTGCCTACACACTCTATCAATTCGGCTTCGGGCAAAAAAATAAAAACCCCGAGAGAGAGAAACTTTTCACTACTATTAATCTTTATTTTCTGATAACATCTCTTGCTAATATTGCATGGGTCTTTGCTTGGCATTACGGGATTATCTGGTTGTCAGTTATAATCATGATCGCTCTTCTTATTTTCCTAATCAAAATTGCTGACCTTGTGAATAAAGAAAAGTTTTCTGTATTAGATCATCTTTTGATTAGATTACCTTTTAGCGTTTATTTCGGGTGGATTACTGTAGCAACGATTGCTAATATTACAGTCTTTCTGGTAAGCCTTAACTGGAACAGTTTTGGTATTGTTGAAGTCGTGTGGACTATTATTATTCTCTTTGTAGGAGCAATTATTGGTACCATACGAATGTGGAAAGACAAGAATATTTTTTATGGTTTGGTGTTAATATGGGCATATGCTGGTATTTGGTTAAAACACACATCGTTAAATGGATATGCTGGTGAATATCAGAATATAATTACAACCACTATGATTTGTATTTTTTTATTTTTAATTACAATTATTTTTCTCTTGTATAAAAAATTGAAACAAAAAGGAAATAAAATTATAAATTAATAAAATAAGAATACCCTGGTGATAAACTTAATTTATTTCACGTAAACAATTTTTAATATCAATGTATTTTACATACAAATTATCCATATATTCTTTATCTTCTAATGTCTGTATAATTAAACTCGGGAACAAGCCCTTGAACGTTCATTTTATATATTTACCTTTTAATCTTGGCTAATTTGGTATAATGGATAAATGGAAGTAAATGAATTTGAAAAATTGGTTGGAGATGCGATTTCGGCTCTTCCGACATCCGGTAAAAAAGCTATGAAGAATGTCGTTTTTATTGTTGAGCCGACGGTCCGTCCTGAAAAAGCTAATGAAATGCACATCAAAAGAGGAGAGATGCTACTTGGGCTCTATGAAGGGATTGCTAAACCTCATCGCGGTGAGGGATATTTTGGGGTCTTGCCTGATAAAATCACAATTTTTCAAGATCCGATTGAACGATTGGCTCAAGGCGATCCGTCTAAAATAAAAGAATTAGTTTATGATGTTGTTCGCCATGAGGTTGGACATCATTTGGGTTTTGATGAGCCGGGGATTAGGGCATATGAAGCGAAACGAAAAAAAACGGGACAGTAATAAATAGTTATTTGCCAAAAGACTAAATATCTTTATAATTAAATAATGAAAACAATTTCCTTATTTATATTTTTTGTGACTGTTCTCTTAACTTTAATTGGGTTCGGTCATTTTGTTGTTTATAAAAGTTTCTTGGCCATTTTTAATATCACAAATCTCCGATTGATTGTTTGGTTGCGTGGATTTTTTCTAGTCGCAGCACTTAGTTTCATCTTGGTGACATTAATTACTCAAATGAGCTCCACTAAAATTGGAGCTTGGCTTTACCAGGGGAGCGCCATTTGGTTGGGAACTTTATATTTTTTATTTTTGTCCAGTATTATTAGTTTTATTATTTTTGGTTTAAATTCTTTTTTAGGTGGTCAATTCATAATTTCGCGAGTGATTGGTCTGATTTTAATTGTCTTGGCACTTTCTGTCAGTGTCTATGGTCTTATTAATTCGTATCATATAAAAGTCACAGAATATAGCGTGGTAATAAATAATTTACCTGAAATTTGGCAGAATAAGAAAATCTTGATGTTTTCTGATACTCATTTTGGTAATATCAGGAATTTAGATTTTGCTAAAAAATTAGTTATTAAAATTAATCAACAAAATCCTGATCTTGTGATTATCGCCGGCGATTATTATGATGGACCACCAACAAATAGCAAAGAAGTCGCCATGACGCTCCAGGGGATTGTCACAAAGAAGGGTATATATTTTGCCCCAGGGAATCATGAAGATTATGGTAATGTAGCAGAATTTATTCAAGCTCTCTCCTCGGCGGGAGTTATGGTTCTTTCAAATGAAGCGACATCGGTTGATGGTTTATCGATCGTTGGTCTTGATTATCAAACCGGTAGTAATAGTGAAGCTCTGAAAAATATATTAAATAATTTGAACATCAAGGTTGATCAACCAAAAATTTTGATCAAACACGCTCCGACTAATTTGAAAGAGGTAGAGGATAAAGGTTATGATCTAGTTCTTTCGGGTCACACTCATAATGGCCAGGTTTGGCCTGGTCCATGGCTGGCTCGAAAAATGTTTAAAGAGTTTTCCTATGGACTAAATTATTTAAATCAAATGGCCGTCATCACATCAAGCGGAGCCGGAACTTGGGGCCCACCACATAGAGTGGGGACAAAAAGTGAGATCGTTTTAATTCATTTAGAGAAGAAATAAAAGATTTTCGTATACTTAATCTTTTATTGATGTTATAATAATATTATTATTAATTAACTAAGTTTTTTAACTTTTATTAAAAAAATTTATGATAAATATTGGATCTTATCTTCTTGCTAGTGCTTATCCGGCAACTGCCACAGTTGTTGGTACGGCTGAAAGCATTTGTACAATAAATGGGCAACCATGTGAAAGTACTGTCTCTCTGGGTGGTCTGTTTGCGTTTTTTGGTATTTTTACTATATTTTTTATGTTGATTTTTGTATTAATAATTGTTTCGATGTGGAGAATTTACCAGAAGGCTGGTCAGCCAGGATGGGCTTCGATTGTTCCGATTTATAATTATATTGTTTTACTTGAAATGATAGGGAAACCGACTTGGTGGATATTATTACTCTTTATTCCTTTTATTAACGTAATATTTATTATAATTATTTTTCATAATTTATCAAAATCATTTGGCCAAGATATCGGCTTTACTCTAGGTTTGATATTTTTGCCTTTTATTTTCTATCCAATATTGGCCTTTGGAAATTATTCGTATTTAAAACCACAAACTGAAGGTGAGTTTGGAATGCCAATTCCACCACAAACTCCAACCGGAGGATCTTTTTAAAGAAGAGTTTTTTTATAAAAGTTTGACAATCTTATATAAATATGGTATTTTCTGATTGAACCAAAATTCCTCTCCTTACCCCCAAATACGAAGGGTCGGCAAACTAATTTCTAATGATTCGACCATCATACCATATTCTTTTTCAAAACAAACTTCATAAGCTGTTCTACCATCTAAACATTGCCTAGGTGTATGATTAAACCAATCTT
>JBBRJM010000061.1:0-3742 GCA_038219305.1 Minisyncoccia bacterium
GCGAAATGCTTGACCAAAGGGGCATTAAACCGGAGGAATTGCCTCCTGCCGCAGACATTAAAAAATTGGAACGCGGCATAGCATGCGAAGAGAAGAAAATTGAGAAGTCAACAAATAAATTACCGAAACAAAAAAAATAAGGTTAGACCGGGAGACAAATAATCATTTCTCACCTTTATGTTGTAAATTGCACAAACGTTTGATAAAATATACTTTTTGACGTTAGTCCCAAGCATGAAAAAAAACCAAAAAAGTGTAAATAATGAAAATACAATCAACGACTTTTGACCAATATAAAATAGAAACAAAAAATAGACTTTTTAAAGCACAAAGCAATGATTTAAAGAGTGCTTCAAAAGTAATTACTGACGAGTATTCAATTAAAGCAAGAATATACTGTTCATTCCTGGAGTATCTCAATTTAAATTATAAAGAGTTTTTCGAGTCAAACTGTAGTTCATTAACAGGTTCAGCAATCCTTCGTAAAACATTAGAACAACTTATAACATCTTGTTTGATAAATATAGAACCTGACTATTATTTAAAATTTTTCTTCGGATGGGTTTCTGCAAGTGAAGAACAAATCACTAAATATTTTAATAGGTTAAACTATGAAATTAAACTTTTAAAGGAACTTGAGGAGAAGGAGAATGAACTCCAACAGAATTTAAGTAAAGACGAAATTTCTAAAGATTCTATTAAGGCACTTATGGATTTAATAGATGAAGAAGCCAATAAAACGGTTAATCTACATTTTGATAATGTTGAGACAATAGGTTATGGATTTCTTAGCTATTTATTAGAAACTCAGAAACTGCCCTATTACCGAAGCGAATTAGATGAAAATAAGAAAAGGAAGAATGAAATAGCAAAAACGTTAATTAAGCAGGAATTCTTTAAAAGCAAATTTAACACTCAGCAAATTAGTCAAGTTTTCTCCTTATTAAAGGATACAAGGATATGGTCGGAAAAAGCAAAAGCAGTTGGTCTAGCAAAAGAATATGAACTTTTATATGGTTTTACAAGCACTTTAATACACTTTAGCTCATATAGTGTATTTACAGAATATGAATTAAGAGAAGATGAGAAAATAATGTTTGCAAATTATTTTTGTCAATATGTGGAAAAAATTTTGGATGAAATTGATAAAATGACAAAAAATGCCATTCTGCCCTTCGTTTGAGCGATAGCGGTAACCTGGGGTTATTAGTTGACGTATTTTGACTATTAATGAATCAAATAAAGATTTATAAACTCAAAACCAATTACCCCTCGTTGCAAATGAGGGACAGTGCTTGAGTAATACTGTTTTAAAAGAAACCCAAAAATGTCACCTAAAACCCAATTTTGTTGAAATGTTCTTTTTGTTTTTGCTAAATAATTGACTTAGATTTGTTTAAATATAAACAATTTAAATTTAAAGCTATGAAACACATTGGTACAATGACCGTAATTCCTCCGGTTGGGGAAACTAAGTTTTATAATGTTAGAGTTCTTTGTGATTATGATGATTCTGAAGACTCCGAAATTTTAAAGTTCTATCGAGAAAATAGGAGGCGTATAGAAATTTTTGCAGGAGATAATATTAGATCATTACCTGTAGATTTTCCGTTTAAAATTGGAGAGAAGGATTATAATTTTCTTTTGGATTTGTAACTATTCATTAAAATAACCGAAATAATAAGTTTTATTTGTATACCACATTAGAAAAATAATTTTCCTTCTTTTTCTGTGTAGAATACTGATTGTGAAATAAGTAAATAAAATATTAATATTAAGGTAATGAGCGATATAAGTAATACCAAACTCTGTCCTTATTGTAGTGAGCAAATTCTTATCACAGCCAAAAAGTGCAAGCATTGTGGCGAGTGGCTAGAAGATAATAATGAACATAAAAGAGCCACGTATGAAGATAGAGGTTCATCAGATGCTCGTGCAGTAACAAAAGGTATTAAGGAGAAAGAAGCACATGACTATCAACTTGGTTGTTTTGGATTAATAGCTATAATTGCTACTATTTTTATCATATCATCTTTATCATCAGTATTTGGTGCTGATGCAAGTTTGATTATCGGTGTTATCATATTCATCATATTTATGGTCTTTATATACAAATGGTATTATAAGGAATAACCATTTGCTAATGTGTTTCTTTCATAACTTATTGTAATTTCGAGTGCTCGTTTCACATTTTTCCTCCAGCTCATCCGGTTTCCGCCAATAAGTGGAAGGGCTTATTAAAAAACTTTAGAACAACTGTCTTTGTAAGCATCGAAACCAATTTTTTTAGCCATTGATAATATGATATTTATGAGCAACTGTATCGGTTTCCCCCAATAACCGGAAGAACGGGGTCGGAAAGTTTTAGTGAGATCATGGTTAAACTAAACAAATAAAACAAATGGATAAAGCTGAATTAACTGAAAAATGGAATGAAGTCTGTTATTTTCTTCATCATAGTATTTCCTCAAATATAAGTGAAGAACTATTTGAGCAAAAGGTTTTTCAGGTACTTGAAAAAATGGGTTGGAGTTCATACAGAAAAGAGATTCAGCTCAAACAGAGTATTCAAGTTGGAAGTAATGGTAAAATTGTTCCAGACATTAGCGTAAAATCAATTGAAAAAAAATTTCAATTTGTAATTGAAGTAAAAAAACCATCAGTAAACATTGATGATTGTAGTCATGAGAGGCAATTAATCTCTTATATGAGAATGCTTAAAAATGAATATGGATTGATAATTGGAAGCAATATCAAAATTTACTATGATGGAAATATTTCTGATTCTGATGATCCAATTTTACTTACACAATTTCAGTTCAATGAATCTTCAGAGGAAGGAATGAAATTTATTGAACTCTTCAGTAAGGATACCTATTCTGAAAGCCAGTTG
The DNA here is from genome assembly GCA_038219305.1 of Minisyncoccia bacterium. GTDB lineage: Bacteria > Patescibacteriota > Minisyncoccia > Phycocordibacterales > UBA9973 > UBA8515. The sequence goes on from JBBRJM010000061.1 coordinate 2,894, forward strand.
AAACTGTTTACGGAAGAAATTTTAGCCAAATTACAAGCAAAAAAGGACTTTAATAAAATACTAAATTTGATTACCAGTGATGAATATATTGATAATGTAAAACTGTTAATAGAGTGTGATTTGAAAGATAAATTTAATGATGAAATAATCATTAATGCATTGAATCATATTACTCTCAAGATAATTGATTCTGGTCAACAAGATAGAGACATTCAAATTTTAAGAAAAACAGAAGAACAATCTCATCAGCACCAACTTTTTTATTCATCTTCTGAAAACAATAAACCAGACGTAATAAACAGCACAAAAAACTCAATGATAAAAAGACCTATAAATGAGGAAGATAACATTACAAGGTATTCGCTTTCAGAAACATCCAATAATGCTAATAAAGAACACAATATAATAGAACCGCATATATTTAAGTCTTTTGGAATTAATATAGATGAGTTTGCCAATTATTTGGCAGACAAATATATTGTAGATAACCAGCAAAAAGAGATATTCCTCAGTGAAGGTGTTTGGTTAAAAGTTAGACTTAATTATATTGGAGGTTTAATATTGAAGCTTGAAGGGAAAGAGATTTTTTCCCCAAAAGATATTAGAGCAGTGTTAAAAAGTAAGGTAATTACTTCACTTTCAGAGATAAGCGACAAACAATTTAGTGGATGTTTATTAACCCAAGATGTTTGTTTAGATGCTCCTAATCCTAAATGGCATAATGGTTTTCCTTGTTTAGAAAGAGTAGCTGTTGGAAAATATAGATTCATTGGATTAAGGCCAAAAAGCTATATATGATATGCCATATGGTTAAACCAGACTATATTGACCCCATTTAAGAGGTAATTA
>JBBRJM010000062.1:0-3479 GCA_038219305.1 Minisyncoccia bacterium
ATTAAAAAGATTCAAGTCTTTAGGCCTGAAAGCGTTGTTGGTAGGATATGAGACATTTAGTGAAAAAGAGATGAATTACTATACAAAAAAGACGAGTACATTAGACAGCCTAAAGGTAGCTGAATTGCTCAACGATATTGGTATAGATGTATGGGCGTCCTTTATGGCGCATCCTGATTGGACAAAAGAAGACTTCAAAGTTTTTAGAAAATATGTGAAGCAACTATCCCCTCAAATTTCCAGTGTGAGTCCGTTAACACCTTTTCCAAATTTACCTCTCTATAAGGAGTTTAAAGAACGATTGCTCTTTCGCACTGATGACTACGAGAAATGGAGTTTTGGCCAAGTAACGATTCAGCCAGGAAAGATGAGCTTGCGAGAATATTATTATCAGATGCTAGTGACGAACCTGTATATCAATCTAAGTAGGAATCAATCCACCGAAATGTTAAAAAGATTTGGCGTTAAAAACATGTATAGACTAAGTATAGGATCCTTGAAAGCAGCTATTCGATATATGAAGTTGATGATGAAAATAAATGAATGATCCTTTTTTTATTGTATATAAGAATTAATAAAGTTATAATAGTACTAATAATACTGTTAAAATTGTGGAGAGATATGAAAGGATACGTAGTAATGGATCATGATAGAAAATATAAGTTTTCTTGGGAATTACTTGGAAATATAGAGCAAGGTAGACCAAATATGGGGAATATGACGCGGGTAGAAGTTTATAGACTCATGCAGTTTACATTTCGAGATGTGATGGAATTAGCTATTGGCACAGAGATAACAGATCAAATTTTTTATGACGCTGGTAAATTGGCAGGTAAAGAGTTTTATAAACATTATTTTAATCAGGTGCTAGATTTAAGCGATTTTGTGAATCAATTGCAAAATCTGCTTCAAGAATTTGGCATCGGCATATTAAGAGTTGAGCATGTTGATATGGAAAAAGGGGAGTTGGTTTTAACAGTGTCGGAAGACCTGGATTGTTCTGGACTTCCTGAAAACGGCTTCGAAATATGCGTTTATGATGAAGGCTTTATCAGCGCTTTGCTTGAGTCATTTACCGGCATCCCTTTTAAAGTTAAAGAGATTGACTGTTGGTGCACGGGGGATCGAACATGTCGATTTCACGCAGAAACAGTCAAATTAGTTGAAGAGGAAAAGACAGTTTAAAATCGGAGAATGAAAGGTGGACATCTAAGTGGCAAATGAGACGAAGGAAATATTACAGCATATAAATTCTCTGCTTTATGATTCGAATATCGAAGCTTCTATTCCAGCCAACTTAACAGAGATTGATGGGGTTCTCCCTATAGACCAAACCATTCGCAATTTAAGACACGCCATTAGAGTGATTGGAGATGGAAATTTATCCGAGAAATTAAGTGGTAATGGCTATTTAATGGGGACTATAAAAAGCCTCCAAGCTACCTTAAGAAATTTAATTTGGCAGACGAAAGCAATTTCCTTGGGTGATTTTTCTCATAAAGTTGAATTTTTGGGCGAGTTTTCTGATGCATTTAATGACATGGTTAAAAAGTTAGAAAGTACAATCAGCGAAGTGAAAGAATCGAAAGCGTTATTCGAATTATTTTTCGAAACCATTCCGGATGCAACCTTAATAATATCTTATAAGGAGTTCAAAATATATAATTGCAATCATGCTTTTGAGATGCTGGTTGGAGCTTCAAAAGAAGACTTATACGGTAAAGAAATCAGCGAAATTCATTTTTTTAAAGATAGTAGACAGGAAGAATATTTTAAAGCGGCCATTATGGGAGCTGAAAAGCCACAAAACATATCATTAGAATTAAATTCTGGAGACCATCTCACCTATCATGGGCTTTTTTCGTCCGAAATTATTTATATAGAAAACGAAAAATATATTTTGAGCGTCATTAAAAATATTACGGAAAGAAAGAATTTAGAAATAAAATTAATTAAAAGTGAAGAAATACATAGGCTTCTTGCAGACAATGCAAATGATGTGATTTGGGTTATGGATTTAACAGGAAAATTCACCTATATGAGTCCCTCTGTTGAAAAATTAAGGGGATATACGATTGAGGAAGTGATGGCTCAAACCAAAGATGAATTGCTTTGTCCATCATCAAGAGAGTATTTAGAAAAAGGATTAGAAGATGCAATCTATTGTGTTCAAAATAGCTTGCCATTTAAAATATTTAGAGGGGATATGGAACAACCCTGTAAAGATGGAACTACGGTATGGACGGACCTGACGGTTTCTGGAATCTATGATAAAGACAATCAATTTTTAGGTATGTTAGGAGTTTCAAGGGACATAACAGCGCGCAGAAAGATGGAAGATGAAATCAAGCGAATTACGGAACTGGATCATTTAACGCAAGTGTATAATCGATTGAAATTAGATGCAGTCATCAAGTTGGAAAGTGAAAGATCAAGAAGAAGCAACGCTCTCTTCGCAATTATTCTATTAGACATTGATAACTTCAAAAGAATTAATGATACTTTTGGACATCTTGTAGGTGATGAAGTGCTCAAAGACTTTTCGCAAATCTTAATGACAAACATTAGAAAAATTGATGTTATTGGGCGATGGGGAGGAGAAGAGTTTATGATTATTCTTCCCGAATCAGATGTTTGCGCAGGGCGAACATTAGCCGAAAAGCTTCGAATAAAATTGAATGAACATTCTTTTCTCAACGTAGGGAATATTACCGCTAGCTTTGGCATCGCTGAATTTGAAAATGGAATTAGTGAAATGGAATTAGTATTGAGAGTAGATCAAGCTATGTATAAAGCCAAAAATTTAGGCAAAGATCAGGTATGTGAATATTCTCCCTTTCATGATTGAAAGAAAATGTTGCGGTATTATCATTCTGGAAGTACAGACTAATTAGAAAAGGTTTGACTGGTCAATCATTTTGGATTAATATAAAATTAGGTATTATTAAATCAACTAAAATAAATTGAATTAAACAGTATTTAAAGGATTGATGATTTTTTAAATCATTATCTCGAAATAGATAAATAGGGAAGATTGACGGATTTGTCCGTAGGACTTTTATGATTGTTTTGAGAAAAATCTTTTTTGATGCTGTTTTTTGTTTTATCCTGGATGTAAAGTGAAGAAGGGAAATAGTGAAGCGATGAAGAAAATGAGTATTTTAATTGTTTTAATGGTAGTATTTGTAACGGCTATGACAGGCTGTGGGGGTTCAGGAAAAGAAGGAGAGGCGCCTAAAGAAATGCTGGATATTTCGGGCGACTATACAGGAACCATGATTATGTCAAAAGTTGAGATTGTGTATGATACGGACGAAGACAGTAATGGAGAAGAGATCAGAAATTATTATGAACCGGAAGGGGAGAGTGAGTGGCTAGGGCAAAGCGTATCAGCAAACTTTCGGGTGGTGGTGAATGACGATCAGAGTGTAACATTAGCCGGCGTATCAGATGATGGGAGTGAAAACCCGGGAGTAAAG
>JBBRJM010000063.1:0-3373 GCA_038219305.1 Minisyncoccia bacterium
AAAATTGAGAGAGCAGCTTTTGATAAGTCAAGAAATTAATAGACAAAACGATAACTAAAAGTGTTAAAAAAAATTCATCATGCAATTACCAATTGAAACTCTTCTTCAAGGTGGCAAATACAAAATCATCTCCAAAATCTCTCAGGGAAATTTTGGTATCACCTATCTGGCGGAACAAACCAGTCTGGAGAGAAAAGTGTGCATCAAAGAATTTTTCTTCCGTGGATCATGCGAGCGTGCGTTAAGTGGACATGTGACTGTGACATCCTCCGGACAGGAGGTTACCAATTCATTTCTCCGGAAATTTATGAGGGAAGCGAAACGGCTTTCTCAATTCGATCATCCCAACATTGTAAAAGTCATTGATGTTTTCGAAGAGAACGGAACGGCCTATATGGTAATGGATTATGTGGAAAGTGAAACTTTACAGCAATTGGTTGACCGCCAAGGAAAACTTTCGGAAAAAGAGGCTTTGGATTATATGATTCCGATTTGCAATGCCTTGGAAGTGATTCACCAAAAAGATTTGTATCATCTTGATATCAAGCCTTCAAATATTCTGATTAAAAAACAGACCAACTCCCCATTCCTGATAGACTTTGGTATTTCGAAGTTTACGGAAGCAAGTGGCCAGGATCATTCTACCACTACCCCAGTTGCCTTAACCAAAGGCTATGCACCTTTGGAGCAATATGGACAGGACATTACAAAACTTACAGAATTAACTGATGTTTATGCAGTTGCCGCAACCTTGTATAAATTGGTTACCGGTGTAACTCCACCAGAGGCTTCATTAATCGTACAAGATGGTATCAAATCGCCCAAAAAACTAAATCCGGATTTATCCGCGCAATTAAGCTCTATTATTTTAAAATCACTTTCATATAAAATTAATGATCGTGCTCAAAGCATCACGAAATTAAAAGGAGATTTATTGAGTATTGCTATAAATCCAATATCCAAAGCGCCTGTCAGCCCCCCTTCTCCTGTTAAGCCAGGTTCTGATGAAGGGACTGAAATTATTGGAGGTTATGTAATCCCGGATCCGAAAACACCGGATAAAGTGCCACCATTTACACCTGAACCTAATCCAAAACCCTATTCAGCGGATAAATATTCATTATTTGTGTTATTGATAATTATAGCTGTGATGGTAATACTTTTAGCCGTAAAATCAAATAATGAAGAAGTAACAACCAATTCAAATCCTAATATTCCAATCCCTACCCCGTTGGTTGAGACTACCCAAAGTATATATGATTTTGTCTCGCCATATACGGATGGTATGGCCCAGGTCAGAAAAGGTTACAAATGGGGCTTTATTAACTTGAACGGCAATCTAGTTATTCCTTTAATTTATGATGATGTAAGCGTCTTTTTAAATGGAAAGACGAACGTTAAATTAAATGGTAAATGGATAGAAATAGATAAAAATGGTAAAGAAGTCAAAAGAGATAGTGAAAACCAATCTTTGGAAACAATACAGAGAAGTAATTCTACAAACAATACAAAGATTGTTAACGAGGAAGAAACTTCAATTCAAAAAGTTGAAAGAATGCTTTTAGGAAAACATTTACTTTCTGTATACTGGATAGGCTTTGATAATTACTTTGGCAGAATTGAATTTTATAAATCTGATGAAAGAATATATTGCAAGGGTCAACATGTATCTAGCGACTCTTCTGATAAATATCTTATGATTAGTGGTGAAGTCGCAATTAAGGATGAAACATGTTTTACTATTAGCGGACAAATCATTACAAAGAATTTAGCTTCCATTGAAGTAGAGACAAAAAATGGTGAGTATTTATTTTATAAAATGAAAGGTAGTAGATATTGGAGACTAAAATCCAAATATGAGATTACGAACAAAGGCTATACTGATATTGATATATTTATGAAATAAGTCTAATTTATAAAAGTCTTATATTAATAATAATTACAACATTAAAATATGAACACAAAAATACAGTTTATAGAAAAAATAAGCACTCTGTTTAATTTTTTGAAGGACGAGTCTTCAAAAAATATCACTTTATCATTTGGTAATTATATTAAGCATAGACCTTCAGGTATAGATTTCTCAAGATATGTAAATGAACTTTACGACACAATACAACAGCTAAATGACAAATCTGAAAATGAAAAATTTAGTTTGATATTATTTAATCTCAATCATACAATAGGAAAAGAGGTATCAGAAGTTGTGTATTTTGATGAAAAGGCTAGGAAGGAAAAGGCACCAAAAGTCAGACAAAGAGAATTAGAAATTGCAATGAGAAAAGCAACCTTACAAATAAGTATTGATATCTGGGAGATACTTCATTTGGAACAGAAAAATCAATCTGATGCAAGCGATAATAGTGAATAGTTATACTTTAAAAGAATTATTGTAAATTCCACCAAGATGTCAAATCAATCAATTAACATTCGAAAAACAAGAAAAGATCTTTCCCCATATCTATTCCACTATACGAATAATATAGACGCTTTGGCTATATTAAAATTGATTATAGATGAAATGAAACTAAAATCAAAAGAAAGTATTTGTTTCACAGAAGCACCATTAACTTCTTCTATTTCGCTCTTTAAATACTTTCAAAGATTTCAACCTACATTAGCTAATCCAAATTTTAAGCCAATGTTTCAACCATATGGAATTGGGATATCACGAGATTTTCTTTTTAAAAAAGGAGCAAGACCATTAATTTACGGTACTGATAGAGAACTTAAATTAATTCCGGATGAGTTACAGTGGAGATGTTTGCTTTTAAATCCTAATTGCTATGACTTTAGTTGGCTAAGAGAGTGGAGAATGCATTCTGAAGAGTTCGATTTTTCAACATGTAAAGATGAAATTATTGTTATTGCTCCAACAAAAGATGAATTAACATATTTAATTGGAGATGAAAATTTCGATGTCGATTTTTCATATGAGCACGAAACAGGGAATGCCATTCCTTATATAATTACCACAAAAACAAGAGTATTCAAGGGTATTGCATTGGATGAGATTAAAGAAAATGAATTTAATTCCGACATTGACATTACTTGTCATATCAGTAAACAGAACACAGGAGAAGAATTAGATTAGTCATAATTTTTTTAAAGCGATGGAACTTTCTAACGAAACCTTTTTGCACGGAGAAAAATACAAGATTCTCTCCAAAATATCACAGGGCAATTTTGGCATCTCCTATTTGGCAGTGCAAACCAGCCTGGACCGTAAAGTCTGCATCAAAGAGTTCTTCTTTCGGGGATCATGCGAGCGGTCTGTTAATGGTCACGTTACGGTAACATCCTCCGGGCAGGAAGTAACCAATTCATTTCGCCGTAAATTTATGCGGGAAGCAAAACGGCTTTCTCAATTCGA
>JBBRJM010000064.1:0-3322 GCA_038219305.1 Minisyncoccia bacterium
ATTAAATCAAAACGTCTTTGATACTGAACTTCAACCTGAGCCCATTGATTATCGACTTGTTCATTGGCAGTAACTAATTTATTATAGGACCCCCAAAACCAACTTATTGCTAGAACAACGACAGCGATAACGACAACCGCAATAATTGAATTTTTTTTCATAAAATTTTTAAAAAATTATTTTTGATAATTTATAATATTAAATTAAAGACAAGCTCATTTTAACATAAAATACGGGAATAAACAAAAACCCACCAGATGAGGTGGATTTTTTATTATTACTTATTTATTTATTTCTTATATATTAAATTTAATTATTTTGCGGGGTTAACTGGGGTATTAGCGGTATTAGCTGGAGTAACTTGATTCTGGGTATTGGTTGGGGTAATCATAATTTGTCCAGGAACTGAATCTTGAGTAGTTATCTGATAGTATTGACCGTTCCCTGCGGGCTGTACATAGCGCATATTGATTTGCCCGTTACCCATCATACCTTCAAAATCTGCTGGATATCCTTGATAACGTGAATTATACATCATCCCCTGACCATAACCTTGATTATAATATCCATGGCCATAACCACGTGTTGCTCTATGTTCACCGATAGCGATACCGATACTTAACAATATATAAACCATTAAAAAAAATAAAAGGACTCTCATTATTCCGTATCTAGCCTGACAGCCATGGTTACATTTATGCATTCCCATCATGCCCATATGTTTATGGTGCCTATTATAATCACCTTCATTTTCATGAGACTCTGTTTTAATTTCGTTTTTAACTTCTTCGTTTTTATAATCTTCCATATAATTTGTATTAAAATATAAATATTTAAGCGCTATAAGGCCTTTTTTATGTGTTTTATTAATTTATACTATTATTACGCAAGTTATGGTTTTTTTCTTTCTTTTCTTGCCAATTAGTGAATAACAAATTAACAAAATACGCAATTAAAACTCCCGTAATTGCTCCCGCTATTATATCACTTGGATAATGAACACCGACAAAAACTCGCGCAACGCCCATAAAAATAGACGCAATCAAGAAAAAAATACCTAATTTTTTATGATAGAAATATACAATCGTCGAAATTGCAAAGAAAATCAAGGCATGCCCCGAAGGAAATGATTGTAGATTCTCGAAAGCCATCGTCGAAACTAATTGATGTGTTGAGTTAAACGCTATAAATGGACGAGGTCGCTCAATAAATAATACAATAATAGGCTTTACCGCAAAACGAGCGACTAAACTGGAAATTATGGCTAGCATAAACATTATCTGATTCATTGCCCTATTTTTTCCTTTTATAAACAATCGGGTAATTAAAATTATTCCTAATATATAGGCTAAATATTGCGCTAAAAATATGCCTAAATAATCTAACACTAAGTTATTCCCAGCTAAACCGTTAATATAATTAAAAATATCTAAGTCGTAATTCATAACAAATGAGTTAACATAATTTTAATCTTAATATTATAATACAAAGGGTTTTATAATTATAGTAGACACAAAACTTTAATGGTTATATATTTAAAGTAGATTTACTCTAAATATATTTAAAAATAATTTTATGGCCAGAATAATCTCTAAGGGGTATTCATTTAATGACGTTCTAATTTCTCCTAAATACAACAAAATCGTTTCTCGTCGGGACGTTAAATTTGAAACTCAGGTTACCAAAAATTATAAACTTGATATACCAATTATCGCCGCTAACATGGACACGATTTGCGAAAGTGAAATGGCGATTGCACTTGGTCGTTTAGGAGGGCTAGGAGTTTTACATAGATTTTTAAGCATTGAAGATCAAGTTAATGAAGTAAAAAAAATTAAAACTGAAAAACTAATTGCTGCGGCGGCTATTGGAGTTAAAGATTTTGAAGAAAGAACTAAAGCGCTTAGTGAAGCTGGCATTAATATTATTGTTTTGGACGTTGCTCATGGTCATTCTAAGAGAACTGGTAAAACTTTAGACTGGATTAAAAATAATTATCCCGAGATTGATGTTATCGTTGGAAATATCGCTACTAAAGACGCCGCAGAATATTTTATCAGTAAAAAAGCTGATGGCATTAAGGTCGGTATTGGACCAGGTTCAGCTTGCACGACAAGAATCATGACTGGAGCCGGTGTGCCTCAAATTACGGCTATTATGGACGTCTACGAGGCGACACAGGGACGAGTTCCCGTTATCGCTGATGGTGGAATTAAGTGCCCGGGTGATATTGTTAAGGCAATTGGCGCTGGGGCTGACACGGTTATGAGTGGATCAATTTTTGCCGGCTGTGATGAGACTCCGGGAGAAATACTGGAAAAAGATGGAAAAAAAGTTAAAGAGTATCGTGGTATGGCAAGCTACTTAGCAACTGTTAAAAAATTAAAATTAGACGGACAAAAAATTGATGAAGATGTTCATGTTGAAGGTGAGGCGACAACGATTGATTGCCGCGGTTCAATTACCCATGTTATCCATAAATACCTAGGTGGCTTAGCTTCAGGCATGACCTATGTCGGAGCTGATACAATTGAAAAATTACGCGGTAAGGCTGATTTTATTGAAATATCTAGTGCCGGTTATACCGAGAGTGTTGCCCATATGTTATTGAATAATAATTAAAGTAAAATTTATTTAAATTTAAAAATATAATTATTACTTGAAAATAAAAAAGGCCGATACGTATATCGGTCTTTTTGAAAGTTTAAGTTTAATCTAAAAGTTGTTTTTCAACCTTCACTAAAGTTTTTTACAAGTATTTATCACCGGCAGCTGATAATCGGCCCCTTACTGTTACCGGCAAACTTACAACTCCGACAAAATCGAGATGTTTTAGTTTGGCCATGGCATAAGTAAGACCAGATGATCCTCTGTCCATATTATGATTATCAATTTGATTGATATCACCAGTAAAAATAAGCTTGGTGTTATTACCAATCCTAGTTATTATATTTTTTATAACCTGGCGACTGGCATTCTGTGCATCGTCAACTATAACAACGCAATTATCAAGAGTTATCCCTCGAATGTAATCAAGAACTTTAATTTCGATATCAAATTTATCAAACATCGCGTCGACAAATATTTTTAGATTCGAATTTGCATTATTTCTATTAGAAACATTAATCTTCTTTTCAGCTATAGCGGGTTTATTTTTTCTGTCTTCCCTTTTCTGCTTAGCTGATTTTGAATCGTTTGATGAAGAATCATTACTATCTGTAACTTTATCGTCATTAAACGAAATATGATTAATGACCATAATAGTTTTGACTGCCTGCAAAATAGGCTCAGTCCAAGGGGCAATTTTTTGTCCAGCATCTCC
>JBBRJM010000065.1:0-3258 GCA_038219305.1 Minisyncoccia bacterium
AATTACGGCACTACGCTGGATTTCAATTACGAGATCAAAGGTATGGCCGATATTCTGACAAGAAAAAGAAAACTTTTGCTCCGGCTGTTCGATAACCTTAAATATATCGCCAGTAAAAAAACAATTTAATTAACAATTTAAAAAAAAACAAGTTATGAAAAAGTTAGAAAAATTGACTTTGAAAGAAATGGGAAAAGAATTTGTTACTATCAGTAAATGTGAACAAGCTAATTATTTAGGAGGAGAAGATGGAGATTCAGTTGTGATCGAGGCAACCAGATATGGGTTTGGACAAAACACGACTATTAGTCAATTTACTGCAAGTGCATTTAATAATAACGGTAACATAATTCACACTATGAGCGGTTATTTTCTGGAGCCTGCATACAATGGAGGAAGCAATGGATCAGATACTGCAATACCTTATGGAGCCTATAATGTAATATCTTCAACTTTTAATGGTCAATCAGGTTATTATGAAGTTGAAAATGTTCCGAATCGAACTTTAATAAAAATACATTCTGGAAATTATGGAAGTCAGACTAGCGGTTGTATGTTAACCGGTACCAGTGTTGGAGGATCAGGCGGAGAAGGTGACTTCTATGTAAACTCAAGCAGAGATAAAAGAATAGAATTAACGCAATTTCTTGAAGATTATGGAAGTGATGGTATTACTTTGAGCATAGGAACTATAATAAATAACGAATAAAATGAGAAAATTTATTTATTTATTGATCATCTTCTTTTTCTATTCATCCTTCAATGTCTACTCTCAATTTTTTCCAGTTGATACGACTAAGCTGAACAATGCCTACAGAGCGTTGGAAAAAGACCAAAATTCTCCTGTAAAACAGCGACTTTTTCTGGACGCTTTTCCTTCAACCTTTGACGATTTTAATATGACCTATCAATATTATGAGGGCAACGGTTATGATTTAACGATGTATAAGAAAGGAAGTGATCATATTATGAACGGATTAGCTACCCTCAATCTTTTACCGGATTCTGTCTACTTTGATAAGTTGATTCGATTAAGTTTGGGCGGGAGATTTTGCCCTGATGCACCGAGTTATTTACAACATGTCTTGGAAATGATTATTAAAAAGAAACCAGCATCCTTTTTCCAGCGACTCAGTAATTTTAATGAAGGCCAACTAATTTCCTTTTGGTTCTTTTATTTCAATAGTAGATTTGAGAAGGATTATGTAGCAGATTTTGAGAAATTTAAGGAGTTGAAAAATGCATTTCCGAACGTAGTCAATGCTATGGTTATCGCTTATCCTGCTGCCTGTGGAAAAGTGTGGTATTGATCTAATTCTGAACTTTTATACAAGCAAATTTGGAATGTAATTGGGTCCGAAAACTTGAAATTGTTAAAGCATATTTGGCTGTTTATTGATAGGAGTCATTCCGCTCCTGTCAATAAACAGTATTCGTAAATTTTTGCGTGAAAAATTTTTTAAATATATGAGCATGAAAACCATACTGTTAGTGATCGCGTATCTTAGTATTTTCCAAAATGGATTTACACAAAATTTTCAAAATGCGTTTTTGTTAAATTTTAACCTTAATGATACAATTCGACAAAGAGAACTACTTGAAAAGTGGGAAAAGGAAAAACCAGAAGATGCGGAATTATTTACAAGTTATTTTAGTTATTACGTTAAATTATTTCAGCAAACTGGCAATCAGAATTTTTTTAAACTTGGAGTTGATAAAATCAACAAAGGGATTGAACTGTATCCGGATAGACTTGATATGCGTTTTGGCGAAATATATTTGTTTGGATTGATTGAAGATTGGAATGATTTTACAAAAAGCATTATTGAGGCTGTTGATTATTCTTCAAAAAATAATAATGACTGGATTTGGAAAAATAATGGGAAAAGAGAAAACGGTAAAAAGTTTTTTCTAAGCTCATTACATAATTTTCAAATTAAGCTGTATAATACTAAAGAAAATGCTTTATTATTAAATATGAGGGAAATAGCAATTAAAATTCTGGAATATTATCCTGATGATGTAGCCTCTCTTTCAAATTTATCGTCAACCTATATTTTAACAGGAGAATTTGAAAAATGTTTAATGCCCTTACTAAAAGCTGAAAAATTAGCTCCCGAAGATCCAATTGTATTAAATAACCTTGCCCGGACTTATCAACTTAAGGGTGAAAGGGAAAAAGCCATTAAATATTATGAGGAGACACTCAAGTATTTAGACGAAAAATCGGCGGAAATTATAAAACTACAAATTGAGGAATTAAAAAATTTTAAAGCCAGGAATTAAGATATTAAAAACAATATTAACCTCAACTTATGAAAACGGCTGTTGGTAAATTATCAATTTTGATTCTAATAAGAACAGAAACAGTTGACAGAATTGAGAATATCATTTCTGTTGTTCGTTTTATTAAAAAAAATATGCCCTATAAGATAAGTATTTTTGAGTGTGCTACTTTTTGTAATGGAATTCTTCAAAGACTGTTGAGGAGAGAGATTGATTACACTTTTATAGAAGAACATGATCCCGTACTTCATCGAACCCGTTACATTAATCAGATGGCAATGGAGGCAATAACTCCATTTGTCACAATTTGGGATGCAGATATTATTATTGCACCCAATCAGGTGTTTCAGGCATTAGAGATGCTGCAAACCGGGCAAGCTGATTTTGTAATTCCCTATGAAAAATATGCATTTGATACGACACCTATTCTTCGAAATCTTTTTCTGCAAGATGGAAAAATAGAAACACTTGAACAAAATAAAGATAAAATGATTGAGATGTATGCCCCCAACCCATTAGGCGGAGCTTTTATGGTAAATTTAGATGCTTACAAAACGGCAGGTATGGAAAATGAAGATTTCTATGGCTGGGGTTTGGAGGATGGAGAACGTTATTACCGATGGTTAAAATTAGGCTACAGAATTAAAAGGGTTCCGGGACCATTATACCACCTGAGTCATGGCAGGGGAATTAATAGTATGTTCTATAATTCAGAACAGGAATACATTAAGCGGAAAGAGATTCTGAAAGCTAAACGATTTGCAGGTAATAATCAAAACCTTTTAAATTAAACATATATGGAAAATCTTCTCCATAATATCCCTCAACTCTTGCAAAATCAAAAATTGGTAGGTACTAATAATGGCTTGCTGAATGGAAATACCGGATTAGCAATTTTTCTTTATCATTTTTCTCGCGAATCACATGACACTAATTGCGAAGAAGCTGCTGATAACCTGCTAGATAAGGTTT
>JBBRJM010000066.1:0-3144 GCA_038219305.1 Minisyncoccia bacterium
CAAGGAGTGTTGTTTCGCCACCTCCGATGACGAGGGAAAGTCCATAACGGTTGGAATCGTTTAGAGTACTAATACCAAGATCATGAGCTATCTTGATAGAATCAGTTACACCAACAAGATAGAGAACTTTAACAGCGATGACATTTATCGATTGAGCCAACCCTTGTCGGAGTGTTAACGGCCCTCTGAATTTATTATCGTAGTTATCTGGGTTATAACATTTTGCATTGGGACTACTAGGAAGTGGTAGACCTGTTGGACCACATGAAGCATTAAATTCTGTTTTAACGTCAAATAGAGTTGTATCTTCTGTATATCCCTTTTCTAAAGCGAGAGAATAGACGATTGGTTTAAAAGATGAACCTGGTTGGCGTTCAGCTGTTGTGACATTATAATTACCATCAATTGTTTTATCAAAATAATCGCGTGAACCAACCATAGCGAGAATTTGACCAGTCTTTGGATCGATTACAACAGCAGCAGCATTGGATCCTGCAAAATTCTTTTCATTTTCTTTTGAATTTTTATATGTTATTTCTTCAGCTTTCTTTTGTAAATTATAATCAATTGTCGTGATAACTTTTAATCCCCCACCTTCTAGGGCTTCAATACCATAACGTTTTTCTAAATAATCTTTAATAAAGAAAACAAAGTGAGGAGCGGCAATATTCATCGGTTTCTCTGGTTGAAAAACAACAACTTCGGCGACGGCTTTATCATGCTCCTCTTGATTAATGAATTTTAATTCAAGCATTCTATTGAGTACTATATTTTTTCGGGCATCTAGTTTGTCTTTATTCTTTCGATAAGGAGAATAATAAGTTGGGCCATTTGGAATCGAAGCCATGTAAGCTGATTCAGCTAATGTTAAATCAATAGCGTTCTTTGCAAAGAATGCCTTTGACGCTTCTTGTATTCCATAAAGATTTCCGCCGTAGGGAGCTTCGTTTAGATAGAGAGCTAAAATTTCTTCTTTACCCATAATCTTTTCTAATTTGACGGCTAAAATCCACTCTTTAATTTTTCGAGTAACTGATTTTTCGGAAGTTAGAAGTGTATTTTTGATTAATTGTTGAGTGATAGTTGAACCTCCTTGTGTCTTACCTCCGGAAATATTAGACCAAACGGCTCGGATAATAGCCTTGGTTCTAATCCCATGATGGTTATAAAACTCTGAATCTTCGATCGCGACTGTGGCATTTTTTATATTAACACCCATCTCCTCATAAGGAATGACCGTCCTTTTTATATCTTGGTGAACATCATAAAGGACAATCTCACCCGTTCGGTCATAAATTTTTGTCGAACTTTGAATTTTTCGTTCTGTAAACAACCGAAAATCAGGCAACTCAAGAGTACTAACCCAAATAATTATTAAGCTGGTAAAAAGGATACCGAAAGCCAAGATAATCCAAAGCCAATTTTTTAATAGTTGTTTTTTAAATTTTTTTGTCATATAGACGTATAATACCACAGATTACGGACAAATTTTTGGGAATATGTTAAAGTATTAGGATGAATAAAGATCATATTGATGAATTGTTAAGTCGCGGTATTTCCAATATTTATCCATCAAAAGAGTTTGTCCAAGCCCAAATTGTCAAAGGTAAAAAATTAACGATTTATCTTGGAATTGACCCAACAGGTCCAACCCTACACTTAGGACATGCTATACCGATTAAAAAATTAAGTGAATTTCAGAAAGCCGGACATAAAGTTATTTTGTTGATGGGAGATTTTACAGCAATGATTGGTGATCCAACAGATAAAGGAACGGCTCGAAAACAATTGACTCACACAGAAGTGATGGCGAATTTAAAAAATTACAAAAAACAAGCAAGCGCGCTTTTAAATTTTAAAGGAAAGAATAAAGCAGAAATAAAATTTAATTCAAAATGGTTAGGAAAAATGAATTTTGAAGATGTAATAGATTTAGCTTCTAAAATGACAGTCCAACAAATGTTGGAACGTGATATGTTTAAAAAAAGAACAGAAGAAAATAAACCAATTTTTATTCATGAATTTCTCTACCCCTTAATGCAAGCATATGATTCAGTGGCGATGAATGTTGATGGTGAATTGGGAGGCAATGATCAAATTTTTAATATGCTCTGTGGACGTGACTTGATGAAGACATTAAAAAATAAAGAAAAATTTGTAATCTCGGTTAAACTACTTGAAGACAATAATGGGAAAAAAATGGGTAAATCAGATGGCAATATGGCAAAACTTTCTGATAATGCTGATTTGATGTATTCCTCTATTATGAGCTGGAATGATGGACTATTAGTTTCTAGCTTCGAACTTTGTACAAACATTCCGATGTTTGAAATAGAAATTATTAGAAAAAATATTGAAACTACTTCGGCTAATCCTCGTGATATAAAGATGAGACTAGCTAGAAGTATAGTGACCATTTATCATGGAGAGAAGAATGCTGAGGAAGCAGAAAAAAATTGGGAAAACACTTTTTCTAAAAAAGAGATACCAGACAATATAGGATCGATCAATGCTAAAGTAGAAGATTTATTAATTGATTTATTTTTATCAAATAAAATTGTTGCTTCCAAAATGGAATTTCGTCGATTGGTGGAGAGTGGAGCAATTACCAATTTAACGAATGATGAGAAAATTTTATCAGCAAATGATGTGGCTAAAAATGGAGTTTATCGAATTGGTAAAAAAAGATTTTGTAAAATAAATATTAAGTAAAAAAATAAAACCCCTCGAGGGGTTTTATTTTTTTATTTAATATTTTGATCCATCAATATCGGCGACAAGATCATCGTCGAGTGATTCTTCTTCGTCGGTTTCCTCGTCACTAAGAGCTAAATCGTCATCAAGAGGTAAATCAAGATCACTTTCTAACTCGGCAATTTCTTCAACTTCAACTTCAACTGTCTCTTCCCCATCATCAACGTCGGCTATTTTTACTTCTTCATCAAGTTCGTAACTCATATTTAAAACAAAAATCTAATTAATACTAATGTACTCATATTTGTAACAAAATCTAATTTAATTAGCAATGGATAGAACCTGTGGAAAACCCCCACACCTATATCTCCATTATTATCTTTTTTAAAATAGAAGTTTATTTATATTTTAGCCCATATAACTAAGATAATTTTGGTCACGAACTTTTAT
>JBBRJM010000067.1:0-3066 GCA_038219305.1 Minisyncoccia bacterium
GCTAACAAACTTTTCATTCATTTCGGAGACAATTTTGGACTTGTTCTCGGAAGATCCGAAAGCGGCACAAGAAAGACAAAAACAGCTTGACGAGCATTATTATCAA
Organism: Minisyncoccia bacterium; assembly: GCA_038219305.1. GTDB lineage: Bacteria > Patescibacteriota > Minisyncoccia > Phycocordibacterales > UBA9973 > UBA8515. The sequence goes on from JBBRJM010000067.1 coordinate 107, forward strand.
GAACTTAGACTGCTAACCGATGACAAATTAAAAGACATTCTTGACAATAAAAGTGATTATCCATACGAACAATTTAAAGCTGCTCGGAGACTATTGATCGAAAGAAAGACACTTTGAAAAGAATAACGCGCCATAACAAACGCTATAGCAAATGCGGGGTTTGCGTGTTCGTTGAAACATTTGTAATCTTTACATACATTTGTGCTGGCTGACAGTTGAGCAACAATTTATTCCCGCACTTGCCATAGCGTCAACCGTTGGCACCAATACAAAGACAACAAAAAGACCCGTCTACAGAAAGCGCAGACTATATTTACGACATTTTTGCTTGACTAATTTTTGACATTGACAATAGGATTTATAAATAAAGGTGGAGCCCAGAGACCATACTAAAAACGGACAATATTATTAATTATAAAGAAAAAAATATGTTTTGTACAAATTGCGGTAAACAAATATCAGAAACATCAAATTTCTGCACTGAATGTGGTGCTAAGATAGTTGTGCCAAAAAATATTCAGTTCGAATCTATTTCAACAATTCCTGGTAAAGTAGATAAAACCAGTGTTGTAGGAGGAAATAATCCTTCTGACACCTTTACAAAAGGGCGTACTGAAAATGAAAAAGATAGGATGGATGAATCATTAATTGATTCATTTGAATTAGATGTTTGTATTATCGACGATAAATTGAAAAGGATAATCGAAAGAAAACTACTTCTTGAAATATTCTGGCAATCACCATTTTTAACAAAATGGCATCATGTAAATCTGCAATTTACATCAAAGAAAATAGAATTGCATTTTAGTGGCCAACAAATATCAATGTCATACAACGACGTTAAAAATATTGATATTTCAGATTTGAGGTGCAGACCCCCAAAAACTGTTTTGTATCTTGGGCTAACTTCATTTATGGTACTCGGTATCGCCATTATATCTGCTTATACTGGAAGCAGCGGCGTCAATAGCTTTCAAATGGCATTAATAATAATTGGAGCAGCCATAATCCTATACAATCTTATTTTTCGCTGGGTAATGACTTACAACATTTCTCTAGGTGATCAAATAGAGTTCTCTATAAAGAAAGATGATGAAATCCTAAAAAAAATTAAAGCCGCTTACGAAAAGGGTAAGCATTGGAGTAAGTAGTAAGATGTCGATATATAAAAAATAGTAATAAAATATGAGTGCAATAAAAAAATGTCCAAACTGCGGAGCAGACAATGACCTCTTTTTTACAAACTGTCAGTTCTGTAAATCGCCTCTTCCCTCCGGAGATACTAATTCAATTTCTAATGAAGACTTAATTACAAATGCAGGCGAATGGGTCGGGAAAGTTGGAACAAGTTTTACTGTTACAGCAGAGAACACAAATGCATGGACAGGAAAGGGTATTAGGACTTATCAAAGTTCTGAAATTGAAGGTTATGCCCTAAAATATTTATCTCTTTTACAAGCAAGAGCCGCGAATAATTCTACGTTGAAAATTGTCTATGATTCATTGAAAAATGATTTTGAAAGAAAGAAAAGTTCGGTAATATCAAAAATCGGTGGTGGAGACAAAAACAAGGGAATTTTTTTAATTTTCTTTGCGGTTTTAGCAATCGTATTTATTACTTTTTTTCTCTTACCTAGTGAACCTGATGATTATGATAAAGAAATTAAAAGACTTGACAATATTGAAGCTCAGGTGTTAGAAAATATCAAAAACAAAAATTATGATAATGCTTTAATATTGCTAAATGGGATGGATTATTCGCTTTATTGGTCTGGTGCAGGTGATAGTATTCCTAAAAAAGCATGGCGTTCCAAAAGAGAAGGTTACATTCGTACAATAAAAGAAATTAAGCAAAAATGATTTAACTGAAATCTAACTAAAAATTTCAAATAATATTTAGGATAAAATCTAAAAATAAGAAAAATCAAATGGCATTAATTGAAGTTATTAAATATAATGGGAATACCAGCGAATTCGTCTGGAAATTTCCATCGGAAGATTTAAAATTAGGTGCTCAACTCATTGTAAATCATTCGCAAAGTGCATTTTTTGTTAAAAATGGAAAGATCTTTGATGAGTTTAAAGAAGGACGTTTTACATTAAAAAGCGCAAATGTTCCACTTCTTAATAAAATTATCAACTTACCATTTGGCGACAAATCACCATTTGCTGCTGAAGTCTGGTATGTTAATCTGGTTACTAAACTGGATAACAAGTGGGGAACTATAAAACCAATAAATTTGGAAGACCCAATGTATGGTATTGTTGTTCCTGCCAGGGCTTTTGGCCAGTATGGGTTTAAAATAGTCGAGCCAAAAAACTTTTTACATACGATTGTTGGTACTTTAAAAACATTCTCAGCACAACAAATTACGGAATATTTTAACGGTAAGGTGTTGAGTTCTATTTCGACTATACTTGGGAGAGCAATAATTCAAAATAAAATATCGCTTTTGCAAATCGCAGCATATCAAGATGACCTTTCAGAGATTTGTAGAAAAACCATTAATGAAGAATTTATTAAATATGGTATAGAATTAGTGAACTTCTATATTATGTCTATCAACATACCAGAGGACGATACATCATTAATAAAGTTGAAAGAAGCAAAAGAACTTGCCATGAAAGTCAAAACTGTTGGAAAGGATATTTACCAAATGGACAGAAGTTTTGATGTAATGGAAAAAGCTGCGGAAAATGAAGGTTCCGCTGGAAGCATGATTAATGCTGGTCTTGGTCTTGGGGCAGGGTTAAGTCTTGGTAATGCAATGGGAAATCAATTCAGCCAAACTGGAAATAATTTAAATACAAATCCCTCTTATCCCCCACCTATTCCAAATCAAAAAAAATACTTTTTTGTAGTAAATGGTGTTCATAGTCAACCATTTCTTTTATCTGATCTGCCAAAGTTAATATCAGAAGGTTTGGTAAAGCAATATTCACTTGCTTGGACTGAAGGT
>JBBRJM010000068.1:0-3037 GCA_038219305.1 Minisyncoccia bacterium
TACAAAAAAAGCCGGAAGGGCTTGCTCCCCAACCGACTCTCTTTTCGCAAACTAATTTAGTATACACCAAATTAGATTTTGCAAAGATATAAAAAAAATTCATAGGAATGCTATTTTGTGATCACAAATTGTGATGATACGTGATCGTTATGGGTTGCATGGAAGACCCATTAAATTTAACAAAATAAAATAAAATTTAAAATTTAATAGAATGAAAAAAATGTTTATTTTTGTTGCAATAGTCGGTTTGGCTTTTGCATCGTGTAAAAAAGAAGAACAAATAGCTTTAGAAAGTTCAAAAAATGCAATAAATAGGACGAATGATGTTTGGGTTAGAACTTCAAAGAATATAGTCGAATTCGAAGGAGCTAAGTATAACGAATTTACAAATTCAGCTTCTGGTCAAAAAGCTTTTTGTGAAGTACCAGGTGACCATTCTAAGGCTCCGAAATATGACAGAAAGGCTGAATGGGTTAATGCTCCTGGAGAAACTTGGAAAATCTTAATTTGTGAAGAGGTAGGTGATAATTGTTATAATAGAGGCGTTGTTATAGGCGGCAGTGTATTAGTTCAACCATATCTAAAAGATGAAATTAAGTAAATAAAATAGATCATTTAGTATGTTTTTACAACAAAGAGTGATGTGGTCCTCACATCACTCTTTTAAATAGCATCACTCATTTATTATATAATATCATGAATAAAATTTTTCTCATAGTTTTTGCTTTTCTATTGTTTATTAAAATAAATAGTATTAATTCTCAAACCAATTACATAGAATTAGACAGCAATCAGCTGCTCGAACATCATGAATTGAAAATGCCTATTGGGACAATTTCGATGAATATGGTGAAATTTTATGAAGTAGATGGAAGTCCGATGGTTTTTGCTACCTATTATTCAAATCCATATATTCATTTATACAATTTGGATAAAGACTCTTTGGTTCATAGAATCTATCAAGAAAATCTTGCCGTTATGGATATGGAATATTTTAACAACGATAGCATTATGGTGTATGGTTACCCTTTGTTTAATTTCGATTGCGACAGTGTCATTCGTTGCATCGATATCAATGGGGTGATAAAACATATATATCCGCTGCATCATCCAAACCTAATCTCTTCTAAAAACCCTCCTGAAAATTTGATTTCAGAGAAATCTAATATGAATCCAAGTCAAATGTTACTATCTGATAATAAAATATTCGTTTCGTTTAATTATGGTAATTATGGATTAAAAGGATATCGGAAAAAGTATCCCATTATTGGATATTATGATCTTGAAAAAGACTCTTTAATCACTATAAATGATATTTGGTTCCCGGAATTAAAAGAGGGTGTTTATTACAAAAGAAGATTTTATCGACCCATTATTGCATTAAATAGTAAGGGAAATATATTAATCTCATTTGCATACACACCTACTTTCTATGAATGGAACTTTAGAACCAATAAGTTGGTTACGCATATAGTTACTTCTAAGTTTCTAAAACCAATACCATCCTCAACAGTGTTGTATGAAAATGAAGAAGAATATGGTGATAACAGTTATAAAGAGGGTTCAATAGGTGATGTTTCAGGAAGAAGGTTTCTCACAAACTACCTAACCCCTGAATACGTTAATACTAGATATTATTCTTTGCCCTTGGGCGAAGGGAGGAGGTTTCAAACTGTTTATATTTATTACGATGATAATTATAACTATTGTGGCGAATCATTTATAAAAAGGCCTAGCGGAAAAGAGTCAAAAAGAGGTTACTTCTCACCAGAAATGTCTAAGGGAAAATTAATCATTAATTTTTTAAAACCCACCTTTAAGCCATTTGATGAAATCTCCTTTATGGCACAAATGGATTCTGTTTCTAAGGCTGATTTGGATAAAGAAAAAAACAAGAAAAAGGAAATTTGCGATATAACTGGAGGAACTAAAGATGTGTTTTTATATCAAAAAAATGATATTATAAAGTATTTACAAAAAACACAGATGATTCAAGATACTTCGTTTTCAATTGTAATTTTAAACAAAGCAGGCTGTGGACCTTGTAATGATCATGTGTTAAATTTTTTAATGCATTTTCAATCGGAACTTTTTTTGATTAAGACAAAACCCGTTTATTTGCTTTATGCAAATGAAAATGGAAAAATTGAAGATGTTGAGGCTTATTTAGGGGATTACATGCTCTTCGATAAAGGCCATGTAAAAATGGATGTGTCATCATTATACAAGAGTTTTCATCCATTTTATGTGATGAACCCTAGATTAGTTCTGGTTTCAAACAACCAGGTGATTCATGATAATATTTATCTGCCCAATGAAATAGAAACGCTTGGCGATGACTTGCTAAAATATCAAGGACTTTATCAAGAATAAATAATCAAAAAACACATAAAAGCATGAAAAACTTAGTAGTAATATTCTTCCTTTTCATTTCACTTTCCATCACTGCGCAAACTTCGCAAGAAGAGTACGATTATGTGACCAAGGAGTTGAAGGAGCAACTGGTAAAAGGATTGGAACTTAAAAAAGGGTATACGTTAGAAGAGTTTTTAAAATCGGATATGTCAGAAGAAAGTTGGGATATCACCTTTTATTTGTTTAAAAAAGAGGATGTAAAAACTCCTGTTGCCATTGTGTTGGTTTCTAGGTCTTCAATCTCATACCTAGGTTCTTTTTTCTATTGTATTCCAGCAATTAACTCCAAAAGCGAAATTTGGGAGAAATTTAAGGAATCCATTAAAGGTTTTGAAGATTGCCTAACATACGAGTACTCCTTAGCATTAAGCAAAGCATTAACCTCCAATTAGCAAATGACTTCAATCAGTTTTTCCCACTTATTATCGAAGCTTGTCAAAAACAGATAAACTCAATGGCTCAAGTGGCAAAAGAACGATTAAATGAATATTCTGGTGAAAGTGTACAACCGTTCTGCTCGAAAGTGTACAACTTTTTATAAGAAGTATTTTCAGGACAAAAGTAGTAAATTTTATCTGTTTTTTCTCAAAGAATCGCCTTTTAATTCAAATCTGTGTGCATG
>JBBRJM010000069.1:0-2656 GCA_038219305.1 Minisyncoccia bacterium
ATAATTTAATTATGTAATTATGGCTATTTATAATTCACTTAAGGAAATTGAAAATAATATCCTAAAAGAAAGGGATATAATTGTTTTTAATGGTATTAAATACATCACAGTACAAAATGCAATTCTTCATTTTGTAGATGATGAGAATGATAAGATTTTTACTATCCTTGGAATAAAGGATAAATATAAATTTTGCCAGATTCATTATGGTTATGAACCAATTGGAAACCATAATAGACTTGTTGGACAATTTCCGATTGCTATCAATAAGGACTATCATGCCTTAACCAGAGTAGCCATTGGATTGTTGAAATTATGCTGAGAAATATAATTGATAAAATCGCGAACTGTAACTGGTTCGCATTTTTTTTGAGGCCTGAGGCAAAATTGCGCCTGACTGTCGCGGGTGCTTTTAAATATAGAATAATAAAAAGACTTTCAATCCCGCATGTATGAAAAGAATTTTAAGTGCACTTATTTTTGAGGCCTGAGGCGGAATTGAACCGCCGTATAGAGATTTTGCAGATCTCTGCCTTACCACTTGGCTATCAGGCCTTATTTAATTTTTAACTTATTTTATACTATCATAATCATCTCGATCTGCCAGATCTCTGACTTCTTTATTTCTCTTCGCTCTTGGCCACTTGGCTATCAGGCTTTCTTAAACTAAATCCTTACTCTCAAACATGACTTATTTTATCAAACTCTATTTTTAGATTCTAACCTTCGTGCAATAAATCGTCAATTTTTTGCCGATTCTTTTCACCTTGATCAATCTCAACATCAAGAAAAGGGACAGGGTTGATTTTTAAATCTTTTTTGACTTGATTTCGCATTTCACTTAAATTTCGTTTAATGAAACCATATGCCGCTTTTTCTTTTTCCACAGGTAAGACGCTGATTAAAATTTTGGCTTTCTTTGAATCTTGAGATAATTCTATTCCAGTAACTGTAATAAGCGAAGTTGGACCGGCTTCACGCTCAATGAAAGTTGCCGCAATTTGGCGAATATAATTTTTTATTTTTTCTCCTCGGAATTCTGACATATTATTTAATGGTTATCATAAATGCTTCCAAAATATCTTCAGGAGCGATATCTACCTTCGATTCTATTTGTAAACCACAATCCGTCCCTTCAAAAATTTCTTTGGATTTAATTTTATTTTCCTGAAGGCCAACAATTTTTCCAGTTCCAATCTCAAAACCGCGTCTCATTATTTTTACTTTACCTCCGAGTGTGATTCGTCCTTCTATTACCCGGCCACCAACAATTTGTTTATCTTTTGTTTCTCCAAAAGTTCGAAGTACTTTAAGGTTACCAGTAACTTCAACCACTTCTAATCTTGGTCGTCTTTCTTCTTCAATTTCTACTAACCAATCAGTTAATTTATAAATAATATCAAATATTTTTATATCAACTTTTAAAGCATCACTTAAATCGCGGGCACTATTATCGAGTTTGACATTAAAACCTAAAACAATTGTCTCTTTATTCACATTAGCTGCTTTTAAGTCTGATTCATTAATTGCTCCAACACCACTATCAATTATTTTAAAAGATATTTCATCTGTATTTAATTTCTTAATTTCTTTTTCGATTGCTTCGATTGTTCCCAGAGCATCGGTTTTAATAATTAGAGGAATGATTTTACCTTTTTGTTCAACGCGAATTTTAGTTGAATTGTCAATAATTTCGGCATCGATAATACCTTTGATATAACTTTCGGCTTCCTTCTTTGTGTTAAAAGATTCAAATGTACTTCCAACTTCCGGCATTGATTCGAAACCGACTAAAAGAATAGGGGAGGAGAATGTAGCTTCTTTAATCGTTTGACCTAAAAAGTTTTCCATGATTCTGGTGTTAACAATCGCTTTTCCACAGGCCACAAACATTCCCGATGTGAGAGTACCATCTTTGATAATAACGGTTGCTGAAATACCTCGACGTGGTTCTCGTTTGGCCTCAATGATGACACCGCTTGCAGGAATAGTCCTTTGTCCCTTAAAATCTTGTAAATCTGCTACTAATAAGACCATATCAAGTAATTCATTAATACCTGTTCCGACTTTGGCTGAAATAAGGACAAAAGGAATGTCGCCTCCTAAACCTTCTAAATAGATTCCTTTTTCAACTAAATCCATTTTAACTTTTTCAATATTGGCATTTGGTTTATCAATTTTGTTGATTGCAACGATATAGGGAGTTTTACTTTCAATAATTGTATTATATGCTTCGATGGTTTGAGCTTTGACACTATCTTCTGCCGAGACAACTAAGATAGCAATATCAGCAGCAATTGCTCCACGAGCGCGCATTTTTGAAAAGGCTTCGTGACCGGGAGTGTCTAGAAAAGTAATTAATCTATCCTGACCCATTTCGTCCTCATTTAAAACCTCATAGGCGCTGATATTTTGAGTGATACCCCCTGCTTCACCCGAAACGACATTACTCTTTCTGATGTAATCAAGAAGAGTTGATTTGCCGTGGTCTACATGGCCCATCACAACAACCACTGGTGGTCTTTGACTCAACGGATTTTCGTTTTTTGTATTTAATTCTTGATTAATTTTAGCCATAATATTTTTTTTATTTTATTGCTTCATTAAGAACTTCTTGTTCTTCTTCGGAAAGTTCAAATGAAGATTTGCCGGAGAT
>JBBRJM010000070.1:0-2563 GCA_038219305.1 Minisyncoccia bacterium
ATCCTTTGATGTCTGCTTCCTCTTGCGATTTTACAGAACGAAGTAGAGTTCACTTGTTCCTTAAAACAGCCTGAATACATGTCCTGCCAACTTAACCCCGGATGCCGTGTACCCAGTAATCAGGTATCCGATACACTCTTAACGGACACCACAAAACTGTTTCCAAATCTTGCAGCATAAGGCGGTTTGGCAACTATTCCTGAAAATCGTCACTGAGAGACCTACTCTCATCTGTTTTAAAGCATTGATAATCGGACTGATTATCATTCAAGTCACACACGGTTTGCAGCTACAAGAAGTTGGCGATTTCGTGCAAACACTAAATAAAAACTTTATCAAAGATAATCCTTATTTAAGAAATTCACAAATTTCTTAAATAAAAGTTTTTATTTTTAACATTTTTTGAATAATCTTAATTAGTGGTATTGAACAAATACGAAAATTACTATTTGAATAGGATGTTGTTAGTGAGTTTTTAAAACAGCAAAACCCAGACGCTCTCAACACAGAAGATGACTCGTTAGTTATAATTAGGTCAATATGTAACTTTCTTTTTTCAAGGAAGTCTATGAGAAAACTTTTAGATTGTTTAAAGGACTTGCAAAATATCAACTCGTTAGATTCATATCCAGAAGAACTGAATATTCTATAGTGCTTTTCCTTTTCTGTCTCAAAATCGTTTATTAGAATCTTCAATTTTCCAAAAATTAAATGCCTACTAACACCGTTTATAAAAACGGAAAAACCGCTCTTATACATCCAAATTCAACTGTATTTGTTCGGCTTGCCCCATCTTTATTTTTTACAAATATATATTATTTTTTAACAACATCAACCTATGATATTTGCTTTTTTAATTCTTTTTTAGCTCAAATCGCAATCCTGCATGAGCAGAAATTGTGCTACCAGAACAATGCCTTTGGTATTATAACAAAATGCCAACTTCTTTCTGTCAAAGGTTGGACAAGCTGCTATACTTCCAACGAATTCAGGTCAAACAATGAGTTTTCGTGCAAACACTAATTAAAAAGTTTTGTATAATCACTAAACATATAAATTTTCCCTCTCTTCGCACCAGTTATTTCTTTTATTATTTCAAGACTTTCTAATTCGTCTATTAATTTATACACTGAAGGGAATGAAAGATTTGTTAACTTCTTTACTTTCATTGCATCTATTATTGGGCGTTGAAATAAATAATTAATAATTATTTGGGCATTATTGGAGCGACTTCCAAATGTCTGAATTTTAGCTTCTACTTCTTTTTGTAATTTGAGTATGCTATCAAAAGTACGAACACTGTTTTTAGCAGTTTCAATTACTCCGACTAGAAAAAATTTAAACCATTGGGTTAAATCATTTTTTTCTCTTACTTTCATTAAGTTGTCATAGTACAATGTCCTGTTTCTTTCAAAAAAATCGGAAAGATACAAGATTGGCTTTTTTAGAATTCCTTTTTCTACTAAATATAAAGTTATCATTAAACGTCCAACTCTTCCATTTCCATCTAAAAATGGATGTATTGTCTCAAATTGATAATGAATTAATGCTATTTTTAGTAAGTCGGGGAAAAATGAATCGGTATTATGAGCAAAATTTTCTAGATCTCCCATATATTCATTTATACTTGAATAAATTGGAGGTATAAATATTGCATCATTGATACTAGCTCCTCCAATCCAATTTTGACTACTTCTAAATTCTCCTGGTAGTTTATGTTTTCCTCGAACTCCTTGTAATAATATTTTATGAGTTTCTCTTATTAAACGCGATGAAAATGGCAGTTTTTCAAGATTTGTAATTGCCGAATTCAAAGCTTCAATATAGTTTTGGACTTCTTCCCAATCATCTCTTTTTTCATCATTAACATCTTCTTTATCTAATAAAGCCTCTTCAATGCTTGTTTTTGTTCCTTCAATTTTACTAGATTGAGTAGCTTCTTTTAAGACGTGCATACTTATAAATAAATCAATATTTGGAATATACTCAGAATACATATCAAGTCTTCCAAGTTGCCTATCCGCTTGACTTAATAAGCTTAATAATTCCATATTGTCAATTTTCCTTTCTTGATTTATCTTATCCGGTTGGAAACTTTTATAAGTACCTTGATTTATAAGATTTCCTGCTTTGAAATTTTTCATTTAATTCTTTAATTAAAAACTTTATCAAAGATAATCCTTATTTAAGAAAATCGCAAATTTCTTAAATAAAAGTTTTTTTTAACATTTTTCGAATAATCTTAATTAGTGAAGTTGTTGTTTAATGTTGGAAATTGTTTGCAACTAAAACTATTTCTCTCTCAAAAAAATCTTTAAATTGTTTTGTTACTTTCATATTCAAATTACGGAATAAATAAGTAAGAAGCCAATTAGAAATGAAAATGGCGAAATCAACTGAAAATATAATGGTTTCAAAATTTCAGCCGCTTTAAGGGAAAAGTTAAGATGTAGTTGTCGTGGCACAAAATATAGAACCAACGATGTGCATAGCATAAACCAACCAAATATTTTAAATATCTCTGGAAATTTTGAATTATCAGCAGATAAAATAAGCCCAACTG
>JBBRJM010000071.1:0-2542 GCA_038219305.1 Minisyncoccia bacterium
ATAATAAAGAAAAAAATGAGCTCGCTATTAGTTTTTATTCCGACAAAGAAAGTTCAGAAGAAATTGCTGAGAAAATAAAAATGATGCTTAATTAAATAATTTTATGAATTCACAAACTAAAAATTGTCAGAATTGTAAAAATGACTTCATGATCGAGCCAGATGACTTTTTGTTTTATGAAAAGATAAAGGTTCCCGCACCGACTTTTTGTCCGGAGTGTAGGATGGTACGTCGTCTTTCATTTAGAAATGAGCGTAATTTATTTCGCAGAAAAGATTTATTTACAGGAGAGGATTCTTTCTCCGGTTTCCCAAACGAAGCAAATGTAAATACATATGAAAATGATTATTGGTATGGAGATAAATGGGACCCATTGGACTATGGTGTAGATTATGATTTTACTAAACCTTTTTTAAAACAGTTTTATGATTTATTATCTCTAACTCCATTGCCAGCAAAATCATCTGCTGGATTTATGATCAATTCAGATTATTGTAATGAAGCAGGTAGACTTCGCAATGCATATCTATGTTTTGATTCAGATTTTGTTGAAAATTCAGCATATTTAGTTAAAGCCACAAATATAAAAGATTCTTTTGATTCGCATGAAGTAATAGATGATGAATTATGTTACGAAGATGTTATGGTTTATAAAAGTTACAGAACCTTTTATTCTCTAGATTGTGAGAGTTGTGTGGATGTTTGGTTCTCTAAAGGACTTCGAGGTTGCACTAACTGTTTTGGATGTGTGAATTTAAAAGGGAAGTCTAATTATTTTTTTAATGAAGCATTATCAAAAGAAGAATATCAGGATAAATTATCTGAATTAAATCTAAGATCATATAAATCAACTAAACAAATACTTCCAAAAGTGTTAGAATTTTGGCAAAAATTTCCAGTGAAATACTATCATGGTATAAGAAACCTTAATTGTACAGGTGATCGGATCAGTGATTCAAAAAATGTTCTTGATTCTGTTTCAATACAAGAAGGTGAAAATATGCGTTATTGCCAGATTAGCGTCCTTAAAGCAGCTAATTCATATGATTGTGTTCAACTTTTTATGGGAGTAGAAAATGCTTATGAATGTGTAACCTGTGGAGAAGGTGCCTATAACCTCAAATATTGTTTCAATTGTTGGTCTGCATCACGTGATCTAGAGTATTGTAGTTATAGCATAGGGTCTTCTTATTGTTTTGGTTGTGTGAGTCTTTCTAAAAAACAATATTGTATTTTAAATAAACAATACACGAAAGAGGAATATTTTGAATTAGTGGATAAAATTAAAAAACACATGGACGAAATTCCATATCTTGATAGTAAGGGTAGGATATATAAATATGGAGAATTTTTCCCAGTAGAATTTTCTCCTATTGCATACAACGAAAGTTTAGCTCAAGATTATATTCCATTGAATCCTGAAAAGGCTAAAGAAAAAGGTTTTTTATGGCGTGAGCCAAATGCTCGTGAATTTCAAACCACTATTAATAGTATTGATTTACCAGATTTAATTGATGATGTACTAGATGATATTATAAAGGAAATTATTGCTTGTGAGGCATGTAAATGTGCTTATAGGATAGTACCTATTGAATTACAGTTTTATAGACGTATAGGTTTACCATTACCACATTTTTGTCATAATTGTAGATTTTTAGACCGTTATAAATTTATAAATCCGCCAAAACTTTGGCACCGCACCTGTATGCATGAAGGGTGCATAAATGAATTCGAGACGTCATATTCACCAGAGAGATCAGAGATTGTCTATTGTGAGAGGTGTTATCAGCAAGAAGTGTATTAGAGATAAAAAGTGTAAGTTAAAGCTGTAATTATCTGTGAATTTTTAGTTTGTAACAGATGCAAACGGCCGTTTGCATCTGTTACACATTTCAGTCATGGCTGAAATGTGTAAATATAAAAAATCTCTATACTTGCGATGGTAGATGATGTTAATGTATAATTTGTGTATATGGAAAATAAAGGAGAAATAAAAAATTGTCAAAACTGCAAAAATGACTTCATGATCGAGCCAGATGACTTTTTGTTTTATGAAAAGATAAAGGTTCCAGCACCAACTTGGTGTCCGGAGTGTAGGATGGTTAGGCGATTGTCTTGGAGAAATGAAAGGATTTTATATCATCGTATTTGTGATTCATGTAATAAGAAAATTATTTCTGTTATTAATAATAAAGAGACCAAAGTATATTGCCAAGATTGCTGGAGGGGGGATTCGTGGGACCCAAGTTCCTATTTTTTAGAGTATAATTTTTCGAGCTAATGGACATTTAGTGTTGGTATTTCTTTTGTCTTTTCTTTAAATAATGAGCGGTCAAAATCATCTTTTTCTCTCCATTTAAGCCTCGATGTTTTCGTATTAAATCTTTGATAGGAGAATTATTTCCACCCTCAACAGAGTTTGAGGTTTTTGGTATTAGTGGATTCTCAAGAAAAGAAAAAAGATACGACATGCTGTTTAAAATCATACTTCTAATTCCTCTAATCTTTCTATGAACATACCACTTTCGACTAGAATACAATG
>JBBRJM010000072.1:0-2534 GCA_038219305.1 Minisyncoccia bacterium
AAAACCTACAACGAATTAACAAGTAAGATGCCGGATTTTGATTTCTCAAAAATTGTCACCTATGAATTGCGCGATGAGACTGAAGTCAAGAGAGAATTAGCCTGCGTTTCTGGAGTTTGTGATATTGTTTAAAAATTACTAATTAAGATTTGAATTAAGAATGAAAAATTGGTTAAAATACACATTAGCATTTGTTTCAGTTCTTTTTATTAGGCTGATGCCTTTTCGAGCTCCGAATGTCGAGCCGCTTTTAACTACCTTGATGCCACTTGGTAAAACTCACAGTAAAATGATGGCATTCGCTTTTGGATTTAGCAGTATTATTATTTATGATTCCCTGACTTCAGGGATCGGTATTTGGACGCTAGTCACGGCAATTACTTATGGGTTTCTCGGGTTGGGTGCTCAGATATTCTTTAAAAACAAGACTGGTTGGAAAAATTATGCCCTATATGCCGTCGTCGGGACAATTTTTTATGACGCTCTGACCGGGCTGACAATCGGACCACTATACTTCCATCAATCGTTTATCGCCTCGCTTGTTGGTCAGATTCCGTTCACCTTACTTCATTTGCTTGGAAATGTTTCCTTTGCTATAGTACTCTCACCAGTTATCGAGAAGTGGTTTGCTAAAGAAGAGGTAAATTATACCGTTCGTAAGAAAGTTTTATTAGTCAGTTAAGTTTTACAATTTAAACCATCGTATTTGGAAGTGAGGTTAAAGTCCTCCACTGTGCCGCAACGGTTATGCCCCTTTAAAGGGGACGAGTCCGGTCTTAATACGAAGGTCTTTCCCGAGCAGGAGGAATATCTATAATTTTTTAGATAAAAACCCAAAGCTCAGGAAAAGCTTTGGGTTTTTATTATTAAAAAATAAGTTGATAGTGGTTAGTAGTATATTAACCACAGTCAACTCAAATTAAAATGAATATAAATAAAAAATTCCTATACAAAAAACTAAAATTTTATCTACCAATTAGTTTGATCATAATGTTTGGTTTATTATGGTTATTTACAAGAGAAAAAGAAATTAAGTTAATCATCCCAATTGAAAAGAATTATCAAACAATAGTTTTACCACAAAATCAAATTGATAAAATAAATTCACCTATCTTATCTCCCTCATCTAATTCGTCAAAAGATAATGTTTCTAATTTAAATAATGAAAAAACAATTGTAGTTAAATTAATTGTCTTAGAAAAGGCATATCAATCCAATATTAAAGAGGGAACTAATCTCTTAGAATTGATGGAAATCTTAGTTGAAAAAAATAAATCTGACTTTAGTTTTAAATATAAAAAATATCCGGGTGTGGGAATATTTATTAATGAAATTAATGGTCAAAGTGATGGCCCGGGGAATTATTGGCTTTATTATATCAATGGGGTAGAGAGTTCGGTTGGTGCATCAGATTATCAGCTAAAGCCGGAAGATATGATAGAGTGGCGTTTGGAATAACCAAATGAGTATTAAAAACGGAAAAGTCTAAAAATTATATTAATAAAAACTTATTAAATTATATGAATAAATTTCTCAAATTAGCAGTATTTTTATTAATCAGTGTTTTATTTTTTTGTAGTCATTTTGTTTGGGCTGAAGAATTATCAAGTGAATTACCTATCGATTTGGTTGAAAGAGCTACTGGTGAATTACCACCACCAATGGAAGAAGAAGATTTGCCTGTCCTAATTCATTTAAATATTATAAATGCGACGACGACACTCTATAATGATGAAATTAATGTTTTATCATGTGATAGTGATAATAACCCGGCGACTGAAGATGAAATAACAGCATATTGTGCCATTTTACAAACTGAAATTCCAAGTGACTGGAATTGGAATTGGGCACCAGGAGCATTTATTGATTCTCTCTCCGATATTTCTGGATTTATAAGCAAAGATGAAAACAATAATGACCAGTATCACTATTGGAGTTGGTCGCTCAATGGTGGATACGCTGAGACAGCTCTCAATCTTTATAAATTAAAACGAAATGATTTAGTTACGCTTGAGTTTATTGAACCACTAATAATTGAGCCAGAAGTTCCAGAAATACCGATAAATTCAAATACAGGTGGTTCTTATAATTCTGGTGATAATAATCAAGTCGAAAGAGAGAAGCTAGCTATAACGAAAGCACTATCATATTTAGAAAGTACTCAAAAAAGTGATGGATCTTTTGGAAATGCTATGTATACCGATTGGGTTGCCATAGCAGCAAAATCTGGTAATAATCATGCTTTGAAATCAACCCTAAGTACTTTTCTAAGAACAAAAAAAATAACTGGAGATACTCTAACAGATTATGAGAGAAGAGCTATGGCTCTAATGGCTCTTGATATAAATCCATATACCGGTACGGATATAAATTATATTGAAAAAATTATTGAGAGTTTTGATGGCGAGCAATTAGGTGATCCATCGCTTGTTAATGATGATATATTTGGTTTAATTGTTTTAGCTAAGGCAGGGTACCTACAAGATGATTTAATTTTGAAAAAAATTATTGATTTTATTATTAAAAAGCAATCA
>JBBRJM010000073.1:0-2485 GCA_038219305.1 Minisyncoccia bacterium
CATAGACTCTAACATTTGAGTTGCAGTAATAACAATTTTTCCAGCATTATTACATTTCTTTATTAACATTTTTTGAATCATTGGAACTTTTTCTGCTGGAACCTCAATGGCCAAGTCACCTCGAGCCACCATAAGTCCATCGCATAATTCTAAAATAGCATCAATATTTTTAACGGCTTGCGGAGTCTCTATTTTTGCAATAATTTTTGCATTAGACTTTTTCTTGTTTAAAATATTACGTAAGTCAGTAATATCTTCTGGATTACGAACAAAAGAAAGTGCAAAGAAATCAACTTTATTTTTTATACCAAATTCAATATCTTTAATATCTTTTTCTGTTAAAGATTTTACAGAAAGTTCAGAGTCAGGAAGATTCACACCTCGACGTCCCTTAGTGTTACCTCCGACAATAATCTTACATAAAACTTCATTGCCTTTTACGCTTATAACTTCAAATTTCTTTTTTCCATCATCTACCATAATTTTATCTCCCTTTTTTACTTCTTTCGGAAACAATGGATAGTTAATAGAAACATGTTGGTCATCACCAATTATTTTATCAGTTGTTATTATAATATTATGTCCAGCAATGAGATCAACTCTCTCTGTACTAAATTCACCAAGTCGAATTTTTGGACCAGATAAATCCTGAAGAATAGCACCAGATATACCAGTAGAGACCATAACCTTTCTAAAATTATCTACTTTTTCTTGGTGCTCAACAAAATCTCCATGGGAGAAATTTAAACGTATAACATTCAATCCTGCTTTTAAGAGTTTACCAAGCATTTCTTCTGATTTCGTAACAGGACCAATCGTAGCGACAATTTTTGTTTTTTTGATCATTTTATTTTTCATCCGCTTCTATGACTGACAAATCCAGAATCGAATTCGAAAACCAAAAAGATAGATATGATGATTTGATAATGAAAATAAAAAAAACCTTAAATAAGGTTATTAATTATTAATTTCACTATTATAGCACAAATATAAAAACGAATAAATAGTAAAGAGGCTTACTAATAAAACCCAAAAATAAACTTAAAAAACCGAGAAATAAGTATCTCTGTAAAAATATAAATCATGATCATAGCAGTATGATGCAAAATTTAATAATTAATTATACTTTAAATTTTCTTAGGAAAGACAAGCGATAAAATAATTGAAGTAGATAGTGCAAACATGATGACACCAAATGAAATGAATGAGGAAATATGAAGACCAAATATTCCAGCCAGCATTTTTAATCCGATAAACAATAAAATGACAGCTAGTCCTTTTTGTAAATGATGAAAGCGATGAAGGACACTTTCTATTAAGAAGAACAAGGCTCGAAGTCCCATAATCGCAAAGATATTGGAAGTGTAAACTACAAATAAATTCTGCGATATTGAAAAGACAGCTGGGATAGAATCAACCGCAAAAATAATATCGGTCGCTTCAACAAGAAGAACTATCATAAAGAGTGAGGTGAAATAAAATTTACCGTTTTCTCTAAAAAAGAATTTCCCATTATGATGAGAATTAGTAAAGGGCAATAATTTGTGAGCAAATTTTATAATCTTACTATTATTAAAATCAATGTGCTCCTCTTTCTTATCGCCTAATAATTTTATACCGGTATAAAGCAAGACTGCTCCAAATATATATAGAACCCAATAGAATTGGCTGATGATAAAAGCTCCCGCTCCAATAAAAATTCCTCGGAAAACTATTGCTCCTAGAATCCCCCAAAACAAAGCGCGATGGTGATATTTTTCTTCTAATTTAAAGTAACTAAAAATCAGCATAATCACAAATAGATTGTCCACTGAAAGCATCTTTTCGGTCACATAAGCACTAAGAAATTCGACAGCAGTTTCTTTACCAATAAAGAGATAAACCAATAATCCAAAAATCAATGAGATTCCAACCCAAAATATGGATTGATAGAGTGCTGATTTGAATGAAACCTTGTGACTTGTTTTATTAAAAAATCCTAGATCTATTATCAGAAAACCAACAATGATAACGGCGAATAATATTATTAATATTGTTTGTGCTTCCATTAATAAATTTATTTAATTTCTAATAATATTAATCAATTTTTTCTGACTACTTTAAATTGATTTAAGAGTTATGCCTTTGATGTTTGTTTGATAAATAAAGACTTATTATTTTATTTATTATCTTTGCATCACTTTTTTATATAATTAATAAAAAGTTCTCGTATTATAGCATAATTATTTAATTTAGTTATAAAATGGTATATTTTAGTAATTAAAGGGTTCAAATTATTTACTTATGCCTGATATAAATCTACTTTTAAATCTTCTCAAGGAGTTTGTCTGGCTTGGCAATTAATGAGCTAATGGACATTTAGTGTTGGTATTTCTTTTGTCTTTTCTTTAAATAATGAGCGGTCAAAATCATCTTTTTCTCTCCATTTAAGCCTCGATGTTTTCGTATTAAATCTTTGATAGGAGAATTAATTCCACCCTCAACA
>JBBRJM010000074.1:0-2371 GCA_038219305.1 Minisyncoccia bacterium
TTGGAAGAGTTTGAGTGAATATTTAATGTGGTACAATTACGAAAGAATACATTTGGGAAAATATCTTAATGGTATGATTCCGATTGAAAAGTGGCAGAATTATCAATTAAAAGTGTCACCTCTGAAGGTTAACTAAACAGACCGATAACTTTAGTTATTATATAAAAAATTGAGCTTTGCTTAGTATTGCTTTTTTCAAATTTGTCAGAATCTCTAATATGGTATAATAAGAGAACTTCTAAATTATATGCCAAATAAAAACCGAACAAAAATTTTCGCAATTATAGTGATTATCTTAGTGATAATAGCTTTTATTTATTATTTTTTTATGATTAGTAAAGAGGCTGTTTTTCCATCTTCAATAACACAGTCACAAGAAGTTACCGAGATCGTCCCAACCTATATGGAGGAACTTATGAAAGAAAAACAAAAAGATGAAACAATTAGCATTCCAGAACCTGAGCCATTGCCTGTCGGTGTTGATCGTTTTATTGTTTCTCTTAATGCGACTAATGAGATAATTTCAGCAAATCTTCTAGAACTTAATTATATTAAAGATGCTGATTCATTTACAAAACTTTTAACAAAGTCAAACAAAGAAGGATTGATTAACCCGGGAGCATATAAAATTTCGCATGATATGACCGATAGTCAATTAATACGCGTCATGCAAGGTCCAGCTTATATGAAATGGATTAAAATACCCGAAGGTTTACGAAAAGAAGAAATTGCTGAACTTTTAGCTAAGTCTCTTGGATGGTCTGCCAAACAAAAAGAAAATTGGATTAAGATTGATAAGGCTACTAAACCAGAATATCAAGAAGGAGTTTATTTTCCTGAAACTTATTTAATTCCAGTTGATGAAGAACCGAGTGCTGTCGCCAAACGCTTGATCGCAAAATTTAACGAAAAGTTTTCTATTTATCTACCTCAATTTACTGCAAAAAATATTAAGTGGACGACAGCTTTGACACTGGCTTCAATAGTTCAACGTGAAGCGTCTAACAATGCGGATACTCCTTTGATCTCTGGAATATTATGGAATCGATTGAATCAAGATATGCAGTTAGGTGTTGATGCAACTCTACAATATATTCGTGGGGATAAGGGTCAAGGTTGGTGGGCACCGATTACAGTAGCTGATAAAAAAACAGCGTCACTATATAATACTTATATTAACAAAGGACTCCCTCCTCATCCAATTTCGAATCCTGGGGTTTCAGCAATCGAGGCTGTGCTTAATCCAACTAAAACTGATTGCCTCTATTATTTACATGGCAAAGACCGCATCACTCATTGTGCTGTTACATATGAAGAACACAAGATAAATATTGAAAAATATTTGAAATAATTTCTTGGTTTTTTACATAATCAAACAATTTAGGTGCAAGCATCGAGGTTGTTTGATTATTTTCTTATTTTCATATTAATTATACAAATTAGGGCAAAAATACGAACTGGATTTTGATATAATTTTGCAACTTTTTTGATAGGGGGATAAGGGTTAAATTAGCTTATCTTTGTTTTATCAACCCCTTTAACTTCCTCAATGAAGAAATCAACTCCATCAGAAAGGACTTTTATATAACCAGCATTTTTAAATGACCCACCGGGCAGATCTTTCTTAGAAAGATAACCTGTTTTTGCAAGAAACATTCTTATGGGACCACCATGACTTACCACGAGAACTGTTTTGTTTGGATAAGCAACTGATATTTCTCTTAATTTAAGAATCGGTAGCAAGGATCGTCCTTACTATATCTTGCAATTTTTTTGATAGAGAATAAGGTTAAAATTAAATTATTACTTTTTAAACTTTTTTCTATATTCACTACCACTCATATAACTTTTATTATCAGTGACTTTATCAATAAATAGAATTCCATCAAGATGATCATACTCATGCTGTATAACTCTAGCTAAAAGTCCTACTGCTTTTAATTCAAAATAATTGCCATTTATATCTTGGGCTTCAATTTTAATTAATTTTGGCCTATTAACTAATCCAAACAAATTTGCATCTGCGACACTCCCACACCCCTCATATCCAGAAACTTTCTCTTTTGAATAACTAATTATTTTAGGATTAATGAAAACTCTAAGTCCATCTAAATCTTTAATAGTTCTATTTTTATTTTTTCCTATCTCTGTAACAAAAATCCTAACATTATTATTAATCTGAGGAGCTGATATACCTATAAGATTATAGTGACACATTGAATCAATCAAATATCGAACAATGTTTTTTATTTTGTGTGATTTTATTTCTTTGTCACTTAATTCTTTAGATTTTTTTCGAATTACAGGATTTCCTATTTGAATTATTTCTTTTATTATCATAATTACATTATATACGATTTTATAAAATTTT
>JBBRJM010000075.1:0-2236 GCA_038219305.1 Minisyncoccia bacterium
GTGCTAATAAGCCATGCAGGCCTATAAACACAAAAAATGCAAGCAGAAATGTAATTCTTTTCATAGATTAGAATTTTAGGTTTATAATTAGCTCATTTTTAAAATTATTCTAAGCACTAAATCTAAAAAAAATAATTTACAAACACAAAAATAATTAGTATAATTAAGGGTTTCCCGAAAAATCAAATTTTAACTTTAGGCAAAGCAGAAAAATAAGATTAAAATAATCTCTTTAAATACAGCAATTATGGAAGTCTTTTTTATTATTTTGAGCGAAAAAAAAATTAACTAGTCGATCCTTAAAAAGGGTTTAAACCTTTGAATATTAACACTATATGTTAATAACTTTGTTTGTTTTTCAACAAGATTTTCTGTATTTTCGATGAAAACCTTGCAAAATGATTGGTAAAACAAATAAGAATCCTCAGTTGAATGTTTTTCGCACCACGCTGGTAAATATGATAAACATGAAATATGATTTGGTAGTTCTTGCCCAAAAGATAGACTGGGAATCCGTTGAAAAAGAGTTCTCTGTTTATTATCCTGAAATGGGTCGACCTGCCATTGCTGTAAGAATGATGGTTGGGAGTATGCTTTTGAAACAAATGTATAATCTTGGAGATGAGCCCTTTGTTGCAAGATGGATCGAAAATCCTTACTTCCAATACTTTTGCGGGGAGACCTTTTTTCAATTCGAAAAGCCATTTGATCCGAGTGAATTTGTACATTTTCGTAGCCGTATTGGAGAAGTTGGAGCCTCGAAAATTTTAAGGCTTAGCATCAGCCTATTTGGTTCCAAAGAAATCAATGAGAAAGAGGTATTGATTGACACCACGGTACAGGAAAAGAACATTACCTTCCCTACAGATAGCAAGCTGCATAAGAAAATAATTGAGTCCTGTTGGAAAATATCTGATAAAGAAGACATTAATCTACGGCAAAGTTACAAGCGAACAGTAAAACAATTAATGATTGATCAGCGGTTCAGGGAGCACCCGCGCAGGCGTAAAAAGGCAAATGCAGCTGCTCGTAAATTAAAGACTATAGCCGGGAGATTAGTAAGAGAAATTGAGCGTAACCTAGATGGCACAGATCGTTTAAGTGTTTATACTGAGAAATTATTGATGTACAATCGCGTACTGGTACAGAAAAAAGACAGCAAGAATAAAATTTACAGTTTTCATGCTCCGGAAGTAAAATGTATCTCAAAAGGGAAAGAACATAAGAAATATGAATTTGGTAACAAAAGTAGCATAGTGCTTACCAAGAATAGTGGTATCGTAATTGGAGCGATGGCTTTTGAAGAAAATCTGTACGATGGACACACGCTTGAACCACAGCTTACTCAGGTAAATGAGATGCTTGGTCATTTACCCCAAACCGCTTTGGTTGACAGAGGTTATAAAGGAAGAAAGGATATTCTTGGGGTAAATATCAAAATCCCTGGATCAGGCATAGGAAAAACGCCATACAAAAAAGCCGTCGAGCGGCAAAAATTTAGACGAAGAGCTGCTATTGAACCCATAATAGGACACTTAAAATATGATCATAGAATGCTGCGAAATTATCTAAAAGGTGTTGAAGGTGATATGATTAACACCATTATGGCAGGTGCGGCTTTCAATATGATGAAGATGCTACGGAAAATCCGTGAGCAACTTATCTTTGTCTTAAATCAAATCTTCGATAATTGGCCAGCAAAATATTTTATTATGACCCGTTATTGAAAAAAGTGACTTCTTAAGGATCGACTAGTTAATAGGACTTATTTATTTTAACCTTTTTATCTAATTGACTGAAGAAAACATTATCTTCGTTTCCTTATATATATAATTGTCACCCGTGAAGGAAAATCTTGTCATAATTCCTACCTATAACGAAAAAGAAAATATTGCAAGATTAATTCGTTTAATATTCTCCCTTAATATAGATTTCGATATTCTCATAATTGATGACAATTCTCCCGATGGAACCGGCACATTAGTTAAGGAACTGCAAACAGAATTTCCAAATCGATTACACATTTTAGAACGGTCAGGAAAACTAGGACTTGGTACTGCTTATATTACCGGATTTAAATGGGCCCTGGGAAATCCCTATCAGTATATTTTCGAAATGGATGCCGATTTTTCACATAATCCTTACGATCTCATCGAACTTTATAATGCATGCAAAATTGGCAAAGTCGACATGTCCATCGGTTCACGCTACATCTCCGGAGTTAATGTTGTGAACT
>JBBRJM010000076.1:0-2212 GCA_038219305.1 Minisyncoccia bacterium
TCCAGCAACTAGTTTCGAGACATCAAGTGTTAACTTCGTAG
The DNA here is from genome assembly GCA_038219305.1 of Minisyncoccia bacterium. Taxonomy (GTDB): domain Bacteria; phylum Patescibacteriota; class Minisyncoccia; order Phycocordibacterales; family UBA9973; genus UBA8515. The sequence continues at coordinate 42 of JBBRJM010000076.1, forward strand.
ACTAAATTTAATTTAGTTCTAAGGTAGAAATACTGAGTAAAAAACCACCCTTATGGGTGGTTTTTTATTTTGTATTTATAAGTTATAATAGAAAAATGAATCCCGCTAGAAGCTGTTGTCATTGTGTGTTATATTAAAACTTATAAATTATTATAAATTAAATCAAGTGGGTATGGGATGTTAAGCAAATAACTGACCACGATCTGCTTCTAAACGGGATGAAATCATTTAGAGAGGGAATTGTTGGTAATGGTATTTTGTTGACTGTTTTTATGTTACCTCTTCTTGTTATTATCAGCTTGTCTTTTCCCTATATAGCGATAAAAACGTATTTTTTTTATGGTATTATTGAGTTTATTTTTGTATTTTGGCTATACAGTCTTATTGTTGATAAATCTTATCGTTTAAGTAAAAAACAGATTTTATTTTTTGTTCCAGTTTTTTTATATATTATTTGGATGAGCATTGCTGGTATTTTTGCTTCAAACCCATCTCTTTCTTTTTGGGGTCCAATAGAAAGAGGAACTGGATTATTGACCTTTTATCATGCTTTTGCTTTTTCTCTTATAATCACTTCTCTCTTAAATCACAACGGTAAACAATTTGTAAATAAAATAATAAAATATTTCTTATTTAGTTCATTTATTTTAGCTTTGTCTGTATGGCTAGGGAATGAAGGTTTCAGTTTACCGTTTGATGTTTTTACTAAAAGTACTGGTGGGGGTTTTGGTGGTAATTCTTCTTTTACTGCTACTTATTTTATTTTCTCAATATTTTTCTCTTTATATTTCTTATTTGAAAAAAGTATAAGTAAAAACTGGAAAATATTTACATCCATTATACTATCTACTATTATTTTTTCTCCTTTATTTGTAAACATATATGGAGTCTTTATAGGGAATAGTCTCTTAGGTAGTGCTAGAGGTGCACTCCTAGGTATTATTATAGGAGTAGGCTCATTTAGTTTATTTTATTTAACCTTATCTAAAAATAAAATAATCAAGATTTTTGGTATTACAAGCATTTTAATTTCTTTAGTTATATTTGCTGTTGGCTGGTCTCAACTAATGACTCCCAAAACTTACCTACATGAGAAATTTACACAAGCAGCATCTGGTACTAGGTTTATATTTTGGGATTCAGCTCAAAAAGGTATAGACAAGCATCCATATTTTGGCTATGGTCCTGAAAATTATATGATTGCTTTCAGAGAAAACTTTGATATTAAAATATTTGACGACAAGAATGCTCCAGAGGGCTGGAGTGATAAGGCACACAATATTTATTATGACACTGGTATTTCAGGAGGTTATCCTGCAATATTTTTCTATTTTGTTTTTCTATTAAGCATTTTTTATGCTATACATAGAGCTTATAAATTAGAGAAATTATCAAAAACTAAAGCAAGCTTATTGGTTGGTTTGTTCATTGCTTATATTTTTCAGAATTTATTTGTATTTGATTCACCTATTTCAATTGTTGCCTTATTTATGACTATTGGAATAATTTATGGATTACAGTCTGATGAATTTAAGGGTAAATATATTAAGACTAAAATTAATATATACATACTTAATATTATTGCAATCATTTTATCTATATCTTTTGTTTTATCTTTTATAAATCTATCTTATAAACCATTAAAAAAATCCAGAGAATTAACAAGAGTTATTTCATTAAGTATAAACGAGAGGCCAGGGGAGTATATGAGTTTATTAAGTGGTTCAAAGGTAGGTAATGATTGGGATGCTAGTTATTTTGCCTATATTCTGAATTCGGAATATATTAAGCAAATAAAAGAACTAAAGAAAGATAAAGAGATTTTAAAATATGTAGATGATGATTTGACTTCTTATTTAATTTATTTAAATAAATTAGCTGAAACTAATAAAACAGACTTTAGACTGTATTTATCAATGCTACATCTTTATAGTGTCAAGATAAATATTTTAGGTATACCGTATAATCAAGAAGAATTTAATTACATTCTAGGCCTCGCAGATTTTGCTCACAGCTTATCCCCAAATGACCCACAAGTATATTGGGATGTAGGATTTTTGAAATTATTTCAAGGTGATTTAAACGGTGCACTAACAGAATACAGGAACGCTATTTATTTGGACAAAACGAGTAAAATTTCATGGGTTGCAATGCTTCAGTTTTTAAAGATG
>JBBRJM010000077.1:0-2173 GCA_038219305.1 Minisyncoccia bacterium
TTTGCTTGTTCGGTAATCATATACCGAAACCTTAACACACGTTCCCACATTGTAATGAACCCTTTTGTACCCTTAAATCTATTGAATTGACGCATACCTTTAGAATTCTAAAGACTGCAGTATGTATCTGAACTTAGACAGCGATTTTATCAATATATCATACCTTTGTCTCGTCCTTTTAAAAAAGCTTATATTATAAGGTTAGCGGAGATCATCCCAAGTGGGACCCTTATTTTTATTTTTATTTTCTTCTTTTTTTTTCTTTTGTGCATCATAAATTTCCCTATAGTTTCTACTATATAATTCTTCAATATCGTCACCTCTTTTATATAATTCTTCAATATTGAGCTTTCCCTTAGGAACATCATGATTCGCCTGCTCTAATTTATCTTTATCAATCTTAACTAATTTTTCAGTCTCGAAATCTTCTCCATCATCACCGGAATTTGGTTGACTTGAATAGTATTCACCCATTTTATTATGCTCTGCTTCTAATTGTTTTTGGATTAATTCAATTTTTTTAAGAAAAGCTGGATAATCTTCTATTTCTAATTTTTTGAGGTTTTCCCAAAACTGACCATCGTGCAAATCAAAAATTTCAGTTTCGGTTTCTGGTTCTGGTTCTGGTTGTAGCTGTGGTTGTGGTTCTTTTCTTGAGTCACCTACAATACCTTCTGAATTTTCTATTTTAATAAATTTATTTTCCATAACTTAAATATAAATATTATATTAATTGATAAAAAAATACATTAAACAAACACTAACGACCAATAAATGGATCGGGAATTTTAATCCATCCAGATTCAGAATCACTTAAACCAACATAGAGTGTCGCTGTACCATCGGGATGGCGAATCAAACCTCCTGGAAAAATAATATCTTCAAGCTCAGGAGCTTTTGGAGGACCGTGCGGAAAATCTTTACGGGTGGCAATGATTTCAATCGGCGTAGAAGTATGAGTAGCTGGATCGTAAATAAATGACATTGCATAATAGTGTTTTTTCATATCTTTTGAGTAACAAGCAATATGGCCAAGAACTCCAATCTGACCATCAGATAGTAAATGTAATTCATTTACTCCTCCCCACTCTCCTTTAGCAAATTGATTTTCGATAATTTTTGCATTTTCAATATTAAAAGGTGTGATATCTTCCAAACTGCTCAAACCAACATATCCAATTCTACCACCTTCATAGACTCCACCTTGGGGGCGAGTAAAAAGACCAATATGACCATTAGATAATTCTGTCATCCGAAGATCTTTCATTTTATTCGGTCCTTGGGCAAATTTTTCAAGTGAAGCAATATTGTATCCACGATAAAAACTAGTTCGATAACCAACAGCTTTCGGTTTAGTTTTCGTCGGAGTCGGGTAAACTTCAACTCCACCGAAAATCAATTCACCTTCTACCTGAGTGACAAACCCATCCTCTAATTTAAAAGTCGGTGAATCCTCACATAACTTCCACAAACCATTCTCTACTTCTTTAAAAAATTTAACTTCTGAATCTGCTATTATATTTCTTTTTTCTATTCGGCCAGATATTAATTTTTTACCAGCAAAATTAAATGGGGCTGAAATGTTGTATACATCAGCATCATTAACTCCAATAAATTTTAACTTTTCTCCAGCTGACTTATTTTCTTTATTTTCAAAATTACTAAGAAGAGTAGCGCAATCAACAGCAAAGAGTGCATCGCGTTCTAGAACATCAGATTCATTTATTGACGGACTTTTTTCCCAAGAATTAGACATCATTTAATTATACTACATGACTTAATAGTTTACAAAAGGTATTTTTTCTGTAATAATAGCGAGGCGAGTTAGCCATATTTTTTAGCTTAGAACTTTAAAAATAATTAACTTATTTGCCCTGTTAGCTCAGTTGGTAGAGCAGCTCCCTCTTAAGGAGATGGTCGTAGGTTCGACTCCTACACGGGGCACAATGATTATAGTTTAAAGCTTATTTTGGAAAATAGGCTCTTTTACTGGACCACCTCCACGAGTGAACAGGTCGTTGGCTACAAAACAAAGATAAAAACTTTGTAATTGAGAATTGTATGGAGATATCTATATTATTAGAAAAGTTTTGTGACTACCTGCTCTCTATTCGTGGTTATTCAAAAGATACAATAAGGAGATACAAATATGTCGTGAGTGGTTACTGTAAAA
>JBBRJM010000078.1:0-2100 GCA_038219305.1 Minisyncoccia bacterium
TTTTTAGCATCACAATAATTATTAAAAGTTTTATGATAATCTAAATGATCGAGCGTCAAATTGGTAAATATTCCTCCAACAAAATGGAGACCTGAAATTCTTTTCTCGGAAACAGCGTGAGATGAAACTTCCATAAAACAATATTCACATCCATCATCAACCATTTCTGCTAATAATTCGTTTAGGGTTATCGAGTCAGGGGTCGTTCGATGAGATTCAAAAGATTTATCATTTATTTTATTTACAACTGTACCTATCATTCCTGCTTTATAACCAAGATTGCGAAAAAGTTGATGGAGAAGTGTGGCTGTTGTTGTTTTACCATTTGTGCCAGTGATTCCAACGAGCTTTAACTTACGAGATGGATTGTCATGGAAATTACTAGCAACTAACCCAACAACACTATGAGTATCGGCTACTTTAATATAAGTAATGCCAGGTTTAAATTCCTCAAGTTCTTTTTCGTAAACAATCGTTTTGGCTCCTTTCTCAATAACTTCATCAATAAAAATATGACCATCGATTACGTTTCCTTCGAGGGCAATAAACAAAGCATTTGGTTCTATATTTTTTGAATTAAGAGACACAGAAGATACGTGGGATTCAAGATTTCCATGACTTTCTAAAACCGATATATTCTCCAATAATTCACTTAATATTTTCATCCTGTTTAGGAGCAAGTCGTGGTCATTTAACCACTTATGCTAATTATTATTTTGTAATTAATTTTTAACATTTTTAGTAATATTTATTTTAAGCTAGGACCACGGCTTCTACGGGATTAATAATTATTTGTTCAGCCATTTATTATATTCTTCTACAACAATTCTAGAAACTTCTTCTAGAGGTATTTTTTTAGTATTTATTACTAAATCGAAATTTGAATGAGAAGTCGGATCATCAATGTGATATAAATCTTTATATCTTTTTTTCTCACTTACATTTCTTTTAGCAATACTTTGAATTATACTTTCAATGTTATCAAAATTTCCCTTGTCTTCCTTATCTCGATTTGGATTATTTTTCTTATCATTTAATATACGCTCAGCTGAAGTCTTAGGATCTAAATCAAGATAAACTTTAAAAGAATTAGGAATGAAATGAAAACCAAGTCGAGAATCTAATACTATATTTTCCATTTGACCAATTTCAATGTTTCGATCATCTAATTTTTTATCAATAGACATATCAGTCTCGGCGATTTTACTCAATTCACCAAGAGTCATTCCTTGTTCTGTCGCAATAGCGCGCATCATATCACCCGTCGAATAATGTGTGTAATCTAAAACGTCGGCTACTTTTTTAGCTGTTGAAGACTTACCACTACCGAGCTGACCAGCAATTGTGATGATATGTTTTTTTCTATTCATCTTTATAGAATATCATAAAAATGGTCAAATAAAAACCCTTGTGATATAGTATTTTTAAGTGTCCCATACTAAATTTTTGATTAATTTTGGTTGAAGGGATAAATAGATTAATTAATAAAAATAAGGTCAAATATATGATTACTATTAAAATTTCAATACTAAGATGAAAATACTAGCCATTGAAACTTCATGCGACGAAACAGCTATTGCTATAATTGAAGGTGTAAAACAAGGTCAGGGTACTAAATTTAAGATTCTTGGCAATGAAATCTCTTCCCAAATAGCTCTCCATACTCAATATGGGGGTGTTTTCCCTATGATGGCAAAACGCGAACATGGTAAAAATATTTTGAGTGTACTAGAAAAAGTCCTAAGAGAAGCAAAAATGTATTCTTTGAATAAAAAAACTATTGGGGATAAAAAACTAGAAAATAAAATAAATAAGATTTTAGACAGAGAAGATGAGATAAAAAGTCGCTGGCTAGGAGTCATGCCACAGATAAAAAAACCAAAGATTGATGCTATCGCTGTCACAACAGGCCCTGGACTTGAGCCAGCTTTATGGGTAGGAATAAGTTTTGCAAAAGCACTCAGTGTTTACTGGGATATCCCAATAGTACCCGTGAATCATATGGAAGGTCATGTCTTTTCAATTTTTCCAAAGAAAACAAAAAACTTTACAGTAGAAATAAATGAAAAAATGTTCCCTATGCTTTCTTTATTAGTTTCT
>JBBRJM010000079.1:0-1969 GCA_038219305.1 Minisyncoccia bacterium
GAAGTGCATGCCGGCTTTTAGCATGTCTTCTAGTTTTGGAATTTTTACCATATGTTTTTCTTTGTTACATCTGCCTATCATATGTAATATTTATTTAATATTACACAAGAAAATTAAATAGAGGCATGATAATTTAGTAAATAAAAAAGCTTGTCCAAGAGGACAAACCTCTGATAATAAGAATATCGCAAAAAATGCCTATTGTCAATAATAATATCTGAGAAAAATGATATTATAAGATTGACATTTGTTTCAAATAATAGTTAAATATAGGCATACATAAACTCCAATATTCACCTAAAAATCAGAAAATCATGAAAAAAAAGAAAATTAAAAAGATCTTTAAAAATGAAAATGTGCAGTTTTGGTTAAAAAAAACTTTAAAAGCAATCGCTTTTGGGAGTTACATTTTTCTTTTACTAAACTATTTATTTGCCTCAGCACACCTATCAATATTTTTTGGTGTTTATGCAGCCTGGCTTTGGTTGGGGGCTATAGTATTTGAAAACATACGCTCAGAGAAAGCGATAAATTTTTGTGAAAAAAATTTGATAATTGCCATTATAATGATAGCTTTAGGGTTTTGTGGATTATTTTTTTATACACCCATAACCCTGCCATTATTTATAGCTGGCGTTATCTTGTTTTGTATCTCTTTATATAGCGGGATAGGGGCATCCTTATTCAATTACTTTCTCGATGATTGAATTAATAAAACATCTCGAGCAACCTCAGTCAGATTTATCTGCTGAGGTTTTTTATTGTTGATAAAAAGACTTGGACAACGAGTTAAATTTTACAACTAAGTTATTATATACTTCAACTTTAGCTTTATAAATTTTTAAATCGGAATTATATTGATTAATTAAACTATTGTAGCTTAAAATTAAATTATTATATTCCTTTATTTGGTTATTGCTATAGTAAGAGTCTAATTGAGCTTTGACAATATTAATATTGTTCTCTTCAGCGTTTAAATTAGAACTCATATTGTTCATCTCTATCTTTTGGGTGTCGATATCATTCTTATAATTTTTTAAAATATTTATTTTTGCTATTAACGCGGGTATTCCTTGATATAATTTTCCGGTAGTTTTCTGATAAATTTCAATTTTTCCTAAACCCGACGGATTAAACAAATCTGCAAATTCATTGGCTGTTTGCGCCTGACCGTTGTTAATTGTCTGAGGAATAACTCCAAGTGGAAAATAATTTGTAGTCTCTCCGTAGCAATAACCCGAACCGTTTAAGGAATAATTAACTGGGCAAGCGACTCCAAGGGCAGTATGATTAATATCAGGAAAATCCATGATGGCCGCTCCATAACCGAGTTTGCGCAAAAGAGAAACTGCTAAAAATGTCTTATCAGAACAAACTCCCTTGTCTAGGTATAAAGTTTCATAAGGAAAGTAGGGATTAGAATTAATTCCTGGGTTAGCCGTTACTTTTTCGTGATCATAGGGAATATATTGAACAAGCGCGATGGTAAATTCTAATAATTGATCATCGTCCCAATTATTAGTTGAAGCAATTTTTTTCAATTGTGACGAAATCTCATCTAAAGAATTGTCATCAGCTTTTAGTTTCAAGAATATACCATAAAAAGATTCTCTTAAAATAGTTGGCTCGATATTTCCAGTATAACTATAAACTTTATTTGAATCTTTATACGAGTTATACATTGTCTGAGAAAGAGACTGAGCTAATTCATAATTATTATTACCGTACTTAAAGCTAAAAATCTTTATTTTACTATCTAGCGATGAATTAATAGATGAGGATGGAGTCGCTAGCGAGGATTGATTTGCTCCTATTGGAATAAGGCCAAGATTATAATTAGTAATTCCGAGGCCACGCATACGCATAACACTAAACGCGTCTGCCGGACGACCTAAGTAATATAATTTTAATTCAACCGGGTCAACGTAATAAGCTTGACCCTTGTCTTGAACTTGTAGAAGAATGCGTC
>JBBRJM010000080.1:0-1966 GCA_038219305.1 Minisyncoccia bacterium
GGATAATCTAGTCTATCGGATGAAGTCTCCTGTATCTATAGATATATACGATGAAGAGGGTAGACACACCGGTCTCGTTCCTACTCCAGATTCAGATTTTATAGAGATAGAAGAACAAATTCCTAATAGTTTATATTTACAAATTGGTGACGAAAAAACAATCGTAGTTCCAAAGGATGGTAATTATATCATCAAGATGAATGGATTATCTGATGGTATATTTACTCTTGAACAAGAAGCTCTCTTGAGAGATGTTCCTTCAGGAATTGTCTCATTTATAGATATTTCTACAAACTCTAATATGAAAGCAGAAGTTTCTATAAGTATTTCTGGTATGAGTGATCTATCTATAGACAAAGAAGGGGATGGAATCTTTGAATCTATTATAAAACCCACTGATCCTTTTAAACAAGAAGATTTGGATTACATTGAAAAAGAAGAGAAATCAGAGGAAACTCATTCTTCTGGATCTAGATTAATTTCTAAAAATATTTTACCAGTAAACATTGTAAATAACGTTGAGAATCCTAATATTGTTGATATTAAAGATTTTAAAAAAAATAAGCCTCAAAATAGAATGACGATGACCAAAACAAAGTCAGAGGTTGTCGAGATAAATGAAGCAAAAACAGAAAAGGAGCTAACAAAGAATAACAATCTTGGGGCGTCAGCTGGTTCTATTCAAGATTTAAATCCAAATAGGGTTAAAATACAGTTAATTATTGTTGGTGGAGTTATCTTATTATTATTTAGCCTTAAATTTGTTTTTAAGGTATTATAGATATATGAATTACAGAAAAAAGATTTTAATTTTAATATTGTCACTCGTTTTAATATCAGTTCTTTGTTTTTTAATAGTTAAGTATTCATTGATTTGTAACAATTCTATTTCTTGTGAAAATTATTTTACATATGGTTTAAAACCAGTTTTTTTAATGACGCCACTGTTCATTTCTGCTTCTTTATTAGTGGTTGTCATTTTCTCCGAGCATGTATTTAATGTTTGGAAAAAGATGTCGATATTTTTGATTCCAATAATGCTTTTTTTAATTTTCATAACGGAGGCTCATGGTCCTTGTGGAATGTTTTTATGTGAAGATAGACAGTCTGTAGTTATTATTTCTGGATATTTATATATTATAATCTCTATCCTCGTTACTCTGTCTTCAGACATTTATTTTAAAATTAAAGATAAAAATAAAGTTTAATTATAATGGTAAAGCCTTGGATGCATATGAATTACAGAAAAAAGATTTTAATTTTTTGTTTAGTTGTAATTATTTTTGTTTTATTTAGTTTATTATTAGGTTTTAATATTGAATTATTTTGTAGTGATAGTTATCAATGTTTTGAAAAAATAAAAGAAGGGTTTGTTATTCCTCTAATTTATTTATCTCCATTTTTATTGATTTCATTAATTATTTTATTTTTTGTTTCTGATAGATTAAAAAAGGTAGGTTTAATATCTATAGTAATCATCCTAATTCCAATTTTATTTATTATATTTATTTCTTCTTTAGATAATAGTTATTTTTTACCAGATGGAAGAGCTTCAAATACTTTATTATTAATGTTTATTTATTTAATAATATTTATTATTTCTCTTTCTATTTCAGCCATTTATTTTAAAATCAAAGATAAAAATTAGGTTAATTAAAGAAATAAAGCTTAGAGATATATGAATTACAGAAAAAAGATTTTAATTTTAATATTGTCGCTCATTTCAATATCAGTTCTTTGTTTCTTAATAGTTAAGTATTCATTAATTTGTAGAAATTCCATTTCTTGTGAAAATTTTATTCTTTATGAATTAACTTCTTTTTTAATATTTATACCTATTTTTATTGCAGTATCCTCTTTTTTCGTTATCTTTTTCTCTGAAAGAATTTTTAAAATATGGAAAAAATTTTCCATATTTTCAATCCCGATCATGTTGTTATTAATTTTAATAACAAAAGCTGATCCA
>JBBRJM010000081.1:0-1814 GCA_038219305.1 Minisyncoccia bacterium
CCAGTATGCGGCAATTTATAATAAACCTATTATAGGCTATACTGATCCGGTGAATTACAGTTTTAATGATACGGAGGGTTTATTGGGCATTAAACATCGTGGACTGATCGTGAAATCAAATCCAAATGAATTCATTGATTACTTTACTTTGCTGATAAATAATAAGCAGGAAAGAGATATCAACATTGCTTATACCAAAGATGCAGTTATAACAGAAAAAGACTTTGAAAAGCTACTTAAACAAAACATTCAAAATAAAACTAGTTCATTTGATATAAAAGCTTTGGAATCTAAGTTGTTGGTTGATTCATCTTTTGAAATATTCTATGATATGGAAGTTAATTATTTAAAGGAATATTATCTCATAATTTTTAATATTTTAAAACTAAACTTGTTCAGATGCAGACCCCACTTGGTTTTACGATCTATACTTGGAATGGCTAAGAATATAAAACCTTCTTTAAGTATAATTTACAAAATATTTTTTCAAAATAGGCTCAGCACTGGCTCGGATTAGTTTCTACAAAAAGGATGTAATTGAAAACTACTATAAATATTGGTGTAATTAATTAAAATTGAAATACATTCTAACCTGGAGTTACAAATTTCTTTAAAATTTCTTTAGATGATGGAATTTGAAATACTGATTATATTGAAAAACAGCTAGCATATTTATGATAATTGCTATTTTTTTTATTTGGTTAATGGCAGCATTGATCATTGCGATTTTCAATCTGAAAGCAAGTCTGGGATTAATGTTAGCCTATCTTATGCTTGTTCCTTATTCTACTTTTACGTTCTCATCTGTAACTATTGAGTATAATTATGTGCTTGCTGCCATGTTTCTTATTTTTTTAACCAGGATAGCTTTTATAAATGGGGAACAATTTGATTTTACCTTTATAAAACCTTTTGCAATATTTGTACTAATAATTTTTTTGAGTTCATTTGTTTCAACAAATCTTGATTTTAATACTCAGCTTTCGAGCCTGCGAAGTTTTGTCCTTCGCAATTTTCTGTTCCCTATAATGTTATGGCAAATTATAAAGCAAAAGTCAGATGTGAATTATTATGTAAAGATACTCCTTGTTTGCTTTTCAATTATGGGGCTTTATGGGCTTTATTGTTTTATTTCAGGCCAAAATCCTTATATAACTTTTTTATCTGATCTTTTTGGAAAACAAGATAACAATGAGGTCTTCGCAGAAATAGAGCGAGGAGGCCTCACTGGTAAAATACAATCACTTACTTCACACCCAATGCTGTGGTCATTACTATTATGTCTTGGACTATTTTCATCCTATATTTATTTTAATTTAGAAAAGAAGGCTGTATTTTATATTTTTAATTTGCTCCTTTTTTTTAATCTTATGGTATGCAATGTGCGTTCCGGGATTATTGCCTTTGCCCTGGGATTTGCATTCTTTTTTACTCATTTTTCGGTTCGCCTGAAAATGATAAGCATATCCGTCATTATACTAATCCTTATGCTCAGCATTGATACATCCTTGTTGGGTAAATACCAGGGTTATGCCGATTCAATTATTTTCTTTGCCGATTCGGATAAAGATGTCGGAGGTTCATCTCTCGATATGCGGCTTATACAATTAGGCGGTGCAGTTGAAATTTGGCAGGATGGTGGTATGTTTTTTGGGAATGGTTTTGGTTGGACTGGAAACTATCGATCCGTTTATGGTGACCACCCAATTCTGTTAGCTTTTGAAAGTATTATTTATATAATTGTAATTGAAAATGGTTTAATCGGGATTTTATTATATCTATTTCTTTTTTACCAGTTTTTCCGTATTAATTAT
>JBBRJM010000082.1:0-1654 GCA_038219305.1 Minisyncoccia bacterium
GGCACCAAGAACTTTCTTGGCTAGACTAGAATCAATTCTCTTTGCTTTTCGACCTCGCTTTTTCTTCCACTTAGTCCACGTTTTACCACACTCCGAACACTTCTTTCTTTTGCCGCCAATCTTATAGATTTTCGCCTGGCAACAAGGCGATTTCTTATGTAATATATTCATACACGAGAATTATCCCCAAAAACACCAAATTTTACTACAACATTAGCTAATATTTTAAATATCTTTACACATAATTAATTCACACATCCCAAATATGAGTAATAATAAAATCAATTTACTTGATTGTAAAAAAGTAACAGCAAAGATAAAGCTCGATAACGTTACCAGTTTTAATTTAGATACAGGTATTGTTGTTTGCAAAGCAGATTTTCTTTTAAATAAAGGAGACTCAAAAAGTTTCTTGAATTATGATAAAACCTATAACACCAAGCCTGCTGTAATGTTTGGTAATGAAAATGTTTTTCCGGAAATATACTTTGTAAAATATTTAATAGAGCAAGGATGGAATGCTGTCTGGGTGGATTCTTTTCATAGAAGTGCATGGAAAGATATGCCTAAAAAAGGAGACTGTATACCATTTGATCAAATTCCAATTTTAAGAGATTTAAAACAAAAAAATAACAATAAAATTTCAGGGTGCTGGGATATCTTTGCTTGGAATAATAAAGAAGTTCTTTTTATTGAGTCGAAAGGAATACCCTCAAAAGATAAAATAAGAGATACTCAAATAAATTGGTATAAAATGTGTATTGCTAATGGCATTCCAAGGGAATCATTTTTATTATTTGAATGGAATTATAATTTATACAATACTTAATAAACAATTAATGATTTATGTCTAATAAATATGCAATTCCAGCCGAAGAACTTCAAGCAATTAGAAACAGAGATAAAGATTGTGTTTATTGTCATAAAGAAATTAGTATCCCAAGTGAAGGTGTCTGGCGTGGCGATTGGGCTACTATAGAGCATTTAAACTATTTACCCCCATGGAATAATCCTAATACTATTGCAATTTGTTGTGGTAGTTGTAATTCCAGTAGAGGTATTAAAAAAATATCTGATTGGTTTAAATCAAAATATTGTCTAGAAAAAATATAAATATAGAGACTGTTTCTAAGCCAGTTCAGGAATATATCAGACTTATTGAAAATTTTATAGACAGGCTTTCTTGGACATTTGCAAAAACAATGCCAGGAATTCCTCATTATTATATTGTAAAAGATTACTTATCAATTGAGGATAAGGAGGCTTTTACTAATTTTGGTGAGTATATAAAGGAAAAGGGTTATGAGGGCTTATTTGAATCAAGAATATATAATTATTTAAATATTGGTAATTATAAGTACTGGATGATTGATAATATATTAAATAGAGCTGACATTCATAAAGATTAAAGTTACATCTATCTGTAACCTTTATATTGACACTCGTGTCACTTTTGTCACTTTTAAAGAAATATATAGCGCACGAGGATCTTATTTTCTAAAGACTTAAATAATCACTAAAAAGCCTTGCTGGGCTTGTCGGAACTATGGTTCCAGCCCGAGGTAGCCCGCATTAAGACAAAAATAAGGTTTAGCCTTATTTTTTGGTGCCCTAGGGTTCCAAAACTAGACAAGGGGGGCACAAAATATATTGT